>CALNBW010000263.1 GCA_937874815.1 uncultured Bacillota bacterium
GACAGCGACGGTTAAAAGCGGCCAACTGTTTGAGCTGAGGCGAGTTTTGGCCGCTCAGTGAATTGCTTTAGCAATTCGCCTCCCTAATTAGTGCGGCAACTATATCGGAGATATAGTGAGAGCACATGGCGATGGCTAAGCACCTCTACCTACAGTACCAGGCCACACGCGCGCGAGTAGGACCACGACCTTAAGCCCGCCCTTTGATGCTCACTAAGTATTTATGTGGGTACTAAGATAGATTAAAAATACCGAGTGTCTTTAGTCGTTGCGCCTCCTGCGCCAAAAGCTCATCAAGGTCAAGCCCTAATAAGTTGCAGAGCGCAGCCTGATAGAACAGGCTCATGCCAATTTCACTGGCAATAATTTCGCAGCACGACTCGCAGAGCTCTCCGCGCAGGTGAGAGTCAACACACTGGCGGAACTCGGTTATGGACATCGTGGCAGTAGCCGGCTGGCGGCAGGCGTTAATTTCTAGACAGCCGCAACTAGTGACTGCTTTGGCGACGGCCCGGTTTACCCGGGCGCTCGATTCTTGAAACTTGGAGAGTACATCTAGGATGCTACGATGACGAATGAGGTACGCGTCGACTGCTTCTTGGAACACCTTGCAATTGCCATCTTTCAAGAGGCTACCCCCTCCTAGCAACGCCTTTCGCGTTGCGGGTAAGTCGAATGTTAGTCTCATTATACTGACACATTTCCTTGCTTGTCAAACTCACGCGTGCCAGGCAAGATTATGGTAAGCATTTCGTGTATAGTAGGAGTGGGGGCTCGGGCGGGAGATAAACGCTCAATTAAAAAGCGAGCATTTAATTGACAAGCATTCTAGAACTATGGTAGAATGCAGTTTTCTTGACACGGTTGTCTACAAATGTTACCCTTATAAGTAAGGAGGTGTGGCCAGCGGTGTTTAAGTTAGGTGATAGAGTCGTCTATCCCATGCATGGTGCCGGCATCATTGAAGCCATCGAAGAGAAGGAAGTGCTAGGCGAAAAACAGCAGTATTACATCATGAGGCTACCGCTAGGCGACATGCGGGTGATGATCCCGCTCCGTAACGCGAATGTCATTGGTATCCGTGAGGTAGTTTCAGACGATGGCCTCGAACAGGCGCTGGCGGTGTTGCAAGAAGAAGAAACAGCAATGCCTGCTAACTGGAATCAGCGCTATCGTGCTAACCTAGAGAAAATCCGTTCTGGCGATATCAAGACGGTAGCCGAAGTCATGCGCAATTTGGTAAAGCGAGATCAAGAAAAGGGCTTATCGACGGGTGAGCGCAAGATGTTGGATACAGCTCGACAGATTTTCGTAAGTGAGCTGATTTTAGTTAGAGATATAGAAGAAGAATCAGCGATGCGTCTGATTGACGGTCTGTTGGGGAGCTAATGGGGGGCGTCTTCGACGGCCCTCTTTTGCCCTTTGACCCAGTTTGATGCTCGCCCCCATCTTGGCTGAAAGGAGGTGAGTAAGAGTATGCTGATGAGAATTACCCGACTACTTATCGCAGTGCTGGGAGCCATGATCGGGCTTGAGGTTGGTGGTAAGGCGTTACTGCCTTTAGCTGACCGCTTTTTGACCTTAACCTGGACCCCTGAAGTGCGATTACTGCTGTTCAGAATTCTGGGAGCTACTGTTTTTGGACTTATATTTTATCTTTTTTCTCCCGGGCTGATCAAGAAGCTTGGTAAGTTTTCAGCATTGATTGAAGGCAGAATGCAACGCATCCCCACCCATGATATCGTGATCAGCACGGTAGGATTAATGGTAGGCTTGATCATTGCCAACCTGTTAGGCTTTGCTTTGGTCGGTATCCCCTATGTGGGTCCATATCTGCCGATCATCTCCAATATCTTGTTCGGCTATTTAGGCCTGTCGCTGGCTCATAAGAAGCATGAAGAGCTAGGTGCTCTGTTATCTTTCCCCGGGCGCTCCAACAAGCCTGCCGCCAAGCGGGAGCAATATAAGATCCTTGACACTAGCGTGATTATCGATGGCCGCATAGCAGATGTGGTCAAGGCGGGATTCTTAGAAGGTATTTTGGTTGTGCCTACCTTCGTGTTGGAGGAATTACGGCATATTGCCGATTCAGCTGATACCATGCGGCGCAATCGGGGTAGACGTGGTTTAGACATCCTCCAGGATCTACAGAAGCAGCTAGGGGCTGGGGTGGAGATCTTGGAAAGAGATTATGACGATGTCCCGGAAGTCGATAGTAAGTTAATAAAGTTAGCACAAGAGATTAACGGTAAGCTGCTGACCACTGACTATAATCTAAACAAGGTATGTGAGCTGCAGGGAGTATCGGTTTTGAATATTAACGAGTTGGCTAACTCGGTCAAACCGGTCGTGCTGCCTGGTGAAGAAATGATTGTGCAGGTCATGAAAGAAGGTAAAGAGATTAGCCAAGGGGTGGCCTACCTAGATGACGGCACTATGATTGTAGTAGATAATGGGCGCAAGCACATTGGTGAAAGCTTAGCAGTTGTAGTCACTAGTGTTCTGCAGACTGCGGCTGGGCGGATGATCTTCGCTCGCATTCGTTAGCAGTAGGTTATGGTAATTAAGAAGAAGGCTGCCCTATGGTAATGCGTGGGGCAGCCTTTCCATAACTAAGTGGGTATGCTAGAAGCTCTGGTTTTGGTATGCTTAGCTTAATTGTCTGAGGCGAAGGAGGGAAGTATAGATGTTGACTGCGATTGTGCTAGCGGCTGGTCAGAGCCGCCGTATGGGGGCTGCAGGGGACAAGATTATGACGACCTTGGCCGGCCATCCACTGGTTGCCCACTCCTTGGCAGTGTTGTCTTCGCTACCTGAGGTAACGGATATTGTGATGGTTGGAAATAGCTCGCAAGTCTCTGCCCTAAATAAATTAGTGGCCGAGTATGATTTCACAAAAGTGCGGGCCATAGTGCCCGGCGGGGTGGAAAGGCGCGAATCAGTTAACAAGGGCCTAGCCGCAATTACCTGGCCGACTGACTTCGTCGCTGTTCATGACGCCGCTCGTCCCTGCTTGGCGAAGTCGGAGGCGCGCGAAGTGATAGCTGATGGTGTAGCCTATGGGGCGGCGATATTAGCCACTCCTGTGGTTGATACTATTAAGCAAGTCGAATACGGCGTGGTTGTCTCCAATCTAGATCGCTCTTCCGTGTGGGCCGTGCAAACCCCGCAAGTCTTTCGCTACGAATGGCTAGTCGAGGGGCATGCCAAGTGGCACCAGGTACGGGAACCGATAACGGATGATGCCGTTCTGGTCTCTGCTTTAGGCCACAAGGTCAAGGTCACGCCCGGCAGTGCGGCTAACTTAAAGGTTACTACCCCGGAGGACCTCGCCTTAGCAACCTTTTATCTGGAGCAAGGAGGACGCCTATGCCTGTAGGTATCGGCTACGACGTGCATAGATTAGTGGCAGGGAGGCCGCTGGTGCTTGGCGGTATCACCATTCCAGCCGCTAAAGGGCTACTAGGGCATTCAGATGCGGATGCGCTGACCCATGCCATTATTGATGCTCTGCTAGGGGCGGCAAGCCTAGGGGATATCGGGCAGCACTTTCCGGATACGGACCCGCAATATGCTGGCCGGTGCAGCTTGGACTTATTGGCGGCAGCCTATCAGCTAGTACGAGAGCAAGGGTATGCAGTGCAAAACATCGATGCCACAGTGATTGCCGAGCAGCCCAAGCTTAGTCCCTTCATCATATCCATGCGGCAGACGCTGGCGCGCACGCTTGACCTAGATCTAGAGCAAATTAGTGTCAAGGCGACTACTAATGAAGGATTAGGTTGCCTGGGCCGGGGTGAAGGTATTGCCGCTTTGGCAGTCTGTCAAATAGAAAAAAGAACTGACTGAGAAAAGAGATGAGGTTTTTGCCCAAATTGCAGGTGCAAGAGGCGCAGCAATTGCCAGCGCTACAGCTGGCCTATATAGGGGACGCAGTTTATGAGCTGGCAGTGCGGGAGCATTTGCTTAGCCTTGGCCAGACCCGGATTGAGCAGTTACATAATGCCACGGTGCATTGGGTGCAAGCAGCATCGCAAGCGGCGGCAGCGCGCTTGCTGGTGCCGGAGCTGACAGAAGCGGAGGCCGCGATTTTTTATCGGGGGCGGAATGTCAAGCCGGCTCGTATCCCCAAAAGTGCTTCAGTGGGGGAGTATTGCTATAGCACGGCGTTAGAAGCGCTGGTTGGCTATCTGTATCTAACGGGGCAGGCCGAACGTCTGCAAGAGTTGATCACAAAGGTGCTGGTTGCCAAACCGCACGAGATGTAGGTAGGGGCTAGGTTCTTGCGTAAAGCGCATTGGGGCCATGAATCAAGGAGCGAGGGAGCCAAAGAAATAGAGCGGCAATGGCTGAGCTGCTAATGACTATCCCATGCTCAACTACTGCAATTAAGTTATCGGTTATCCTAATTTGGAGGCGAGTCTGCGAGTGCCGCCGCTCCTTTGGCGAACTGAGCTCATTCCAACAGCTGAAGGCCGCACGCGCTCAGAGCAAGACCTAGCCCCCTACTTATAGTTAGTAAATAGGAGGGGAGTTACAACAATGGAGGTTAGTTTAATTGGGCATACGCCCGACCCAGAATTGACAGTGGCCGCTGCTGCGCGTCTGTGCTATTCGCCCGACCAGGTGAATGAACTACTAGACGGGTTAACTTTGAAAAAAGCGCGGCAGTTAATTAATAAGTTGCAGCAGATGAGGCATTTTTCACCCTTTGAGCACGCCAGCTTTACCTTTGGTATTGCCGGTGTCAGCCGCTCTCTGTCTCACCAATTAGTGCGCCATCGTATCGCTTCTTACTCGCAGCAGTCGCAGCGCTATGTTGCTTTCTCAGATCTGGCAGTAGTGGTGCCGCCCTCGATTGCGTCTAAGCCAGAGGCGCAGGAGAAATTTAGCATCGCGATGGATGCAATCCGTGATGCCTATCAATCCCTACTAGAATTAGTGCCTGCCGAGGACGCTCGCTATGTGCTACCCAACGCCAGCCAGACTAACCTGGTGATGACGATGAATGCGCGCAGCCTGCGCAACTTCTTCACTCTGCGTTGTTGCACCCGGGCCCAGTGGGAAATTAGAGAGCTAGCTTGGCGCATGTTAGATCTAGTGCAAGCAGTAGCACCGTCACTCTTTGTCGACGCTGGCCCTAATTGCTGGTCTGCAGTAGGCTGTCAGGAAGGTACTATGACCTGTGGTGAGCCGCCAAGTCGCCTTGGCAGATGATAAGGAGGGCATTGCTGAGTGGAACAGTTAGA
>CALNBW010000264.1 GCA_937874815.1 uncultured Bacillota bacterium
TAGATATCTGTGTAGGTGGTGCGGCTTACAGTTAGCGCTGGTAGCTCGCGCAGATGGCGGCAAAGGGTGCTATCGGACTTGGGGGCCCTGAATTCACCGGTTGGTAGCTGGCGCTGACCGAGCTCAGTAGCCAGGGCCTGATCCTGCTCGCTGGTGTAGCGATGCAGGTTCTGCCGTAGGTGCCGCATTTGACGCCGCAAGTCGGCCAAGCGGGGTGAATAGCTATCGGCTAAATAGAACGATGGGCTGCCGGTTTCGTCGGGATCGAGCAAGCGCATGATGGCGTCAAAGTTGGCTTTAAGGGCCGGCTCGTCATGAGGAAGGGGCAGCTGTTGCATGCTGCACTTCATGGCGGTGTGCCAGTAAAGCAGCTGCTTCAGGCCTAAAAAATCTACATCAGATAAGGTTACGCCCGCCTCGAGGCGAGACAGAGCGCTGCGCCAGTCGGGCAGCTGCGCCAATTGGTGCTCGAGGGCCGCAAACGGGGTGTCGTCGGCCTGCAGGGCCGCTAGGAGCCCGGCCTGCACCGCAAATAAAGCCGCCAAGGGGGCTTCGGCCCCTGGTAGGAAAGGTTGCATGGCGTGTTGAGCGGCCAGCCCGTAGGGCGATGCCGGTGCCAGTTGGGTAAGCACGTAATCGAGCCCGATGCGGCGGGCGGTATTTTTATCGATAAAGGTGTTGGGCATGGTGTTCTCTCCTTTTGGGCCAGGCAGGACAGGGGACGGAGTTTTGTCCCGCACCGCCTCAAGGCGGGTGGGACAAAGCTCACGTCCCGCAGTCCCGCCGCTAACGCTGCTACTGGGATAGCAAAATTCGTGTTATCTGTAGGGGCGACATCCTATGTCGCCCTTCCCCAGTTATGGTGTGATTGGGTTTTGGTCGTCGTGGAATAGGTCGTAAACGGGCAATGGGTGCAAGGCATTGGCTAACGCTTGCCCTAAATCGGCCATCTGCCCCGGGTTAACGGTAACAGCCAACACGGGCGCGCTTTGCAGGGCGGCTAAATTGCCACCGCGGGCCAAATAACGCTGCCAGACTCCCGGTGTGGCGAAAATATGGGTGCCGGCCGGAACCACTATAGTAGGCAGCGCTTTGGCTGCCGGCACGTGCTGCAACAGGGCCTGCACCAGGCTGTTAGTAACGGCTCCCGGGATGCACAAATGGCTAGCCTCGCCCAGCTCGGCCATAATCTGGGCGGGTTGCCCCAAGACCGTAGGCTGGGATGATTCCCAAGCGCCGCGCTCGCTCTGCCAGAAAAGAACGCGCTCAGCAGCAAAGGCAGCTTGAGCTGCCTGGGCCACGGCGGGTGGCGGGGGCCCAGCTGTGAGCAAGGCCACTGCGTGCATGGTGCGGGGCACCACTTGCGCTGGGCTAGGCGCAACGCTGGCGCCAGTAGCCAAGATGGTAGCTTGGCTGACACGCGGGGCGGCTGAGCCCAGGCGGTTGAGCGCGCCATCGATAAGCACATGAGTAGCACCCAGGCCTAGCATAGCGTCGGCTACCCGCTGCAAATCGGCTAAGGCGGCCGGGCCTGCTAGTTCCACAGTGCCTGGTTCGCGTACACGGGCCAAGACGACCGGGCCTAGGGCTGTGCGGTGACCGGTGATGCGCAGCAGTTCCAGGCCGGCCGTGGCCCGCTCTAGGGTGCCTTGCGCAGTAGCAATGATGGCATCTGGCTGCACCAGGATATGGGGTTTTGCCTGGCGGGTAAGCCGGTCCACTCGTTCGCCATCGTAGCCGAGCGAAGTCAGTCCTAAAGGAACAGCTGCCCTTGCCGCCTGGCTCACCAAGCTGTTTAGAGCCACCGTTTTGCCTGCATTTTTAGCCAAGCCCACCACAGCTACGGTGGGGGCACCGGAATCGGCTACTAATTTGGACAGCATTTCAGTCGCTGTTGTGATTGCGTCGACGCAAACGACTAAGGCCAGACGGTTCTAGGCTCAAATCGCGCCCCTGCAGCAAGCCTGCCACGCTGGGTCCGGCCGCCGCTGGCGGATTAGCGGCACAGCCGTGCGGCTCGGTAACCTCTTCTGTAAACTGCGGTTCAGTGTAGGTAGCCAGGACTCCTTCGTAATTCCGCAGCACGACGCGTCGGTCGGACATGGAAATAAGGTACTGGGGCATGACCGGAATCTTGCCACCGCCGCCGGGAGCATCGACAACGAAGGTAGGCACGGCGAGGCCGCTGGTGTGCCCGCGCAACGACTCCATGATCTCTATGCCCTTGCTGACCCGGGTGCGGAAATGGCTAATACCCTGCGAAAGGTCGCACTGATAAATATAGTAGGGCCGTACCCGGATCTTCAGCAAGCCATGCATCAGCTGCTTCATGGTAGTAGGACAATCATTAATACCGCGCAGCAGAACCGTCTGGTTGCCTAAGGGAATGCCGGCATCGGCCAAACGCTCGCAGGCTTCCTTTGCCTCTGGCGTGATCTCCTTAGGATGGTTAAAGTGTACGTTCACATAAAGCGGATGGTAACGTCGCAGCATGTTCACTAACTGGGGCGTGATGCGTTGCGGCATCACCACCGGGGTGCGAGTGCCAATACGGATAATCTCGACATGGGGTATTTGGTGCAAAGCACTCAGGATATATTCTAGCCGCTCGTTGCTCAGCATGAGGGCGTCGCCACCGGAAAGCAGCACGTCGCGCACGCTGGGGGTGTTGCGGATATAGTCAATAGAGGCATCAATCTCTTGCCGGCTACGCGCGTGGTCGGTAGCGCCAGCAATACGCCGCCTGGTGCAATGGCGACAATACATAGAGCATTGGTCGGTAACCAGAAAGAGCACGCGATCAGGATAACGATGGGTAAGTCCGGGCGCTGGTGAATCGGTGTCTTCAAGCAAAGGGTCGGCCATGTCTTCTTCGGCATAATAGAGCTCGCGCGCCGTGGGAATGGCCTGCCGCCGGATGGGGCAGTTAGGGTCATCCGGGTCGATTAAACTAGCGTAGTAGGGCGTAATGGCCATCCGCAGGGCTGACAGGCAATCGCGCACGCCCTGTTCTTCCTCGGGTGTCAGTGGAATAACCTGTTTAAGGGTGTCCAAGTCTACCAGCCGGTTTTTTAGCTGCCAGCGCCAGTCATTCCATTCAGCAGGAGTAACGTCTTTCCAGATGGGAATGCGGCGGTAATCTCGCATGAAAATCCCTCCTCTTTACTTCACGTAATTTTCCATAAAGAACTGATACAGCGCTGGATTTTCGCGCAAGACTTGCAGGGAGATATCTGCGTGCCCTTTGGTGTAGCCGTTGCCGATAAGCATGGTCACTTCTTTGCCTACCCCTTCGGCCCCCAGGGCGGCAGCGGTGAAGCTAGTGGCCATGCTGAAGAAATAAACGGTGCCACCATCTTTGGCTGCTAGTATGGAACCCATCTCTGTGCCAGGGATGTTGACACAGTTAATCACGAGATCTGCCATCTGGCCGTTAGTGGCAGCGGCAATCGCCTCCATCGTCTCTACGGCCTTAGTGGCATCTAGGCTAAGCACGACATCGGCAAGACCTAGATCGCGGACGCGCCGGGTACTGGCAGGGCTGTGAGCACCCGCGATCACTTTACCGGTGATGCCAGCGCGTTTCTTGGCTTCATGTAGGCAGAGTAAACCCGATTTGCCGCCAGCTCCAATTACGACAACAGTATCACCAGGGCTTACTAATTTGGCGGCCTGGGCCGGGGCACCGGCTACGTCGAGCACGGCGAGAGCCAGGGTGTTGGGCATGTCGGCTGGGAGCTTGGCGTAAATGCCCGACTCAAACAGAATGGCCTGGCCTTTAATCTGTACTTGATCGACATCCATGTGTACGGCCACAATTTCATCGATGCGTAAGGGAGTGAGCGAAAGGGAAACGAGCGAGGCAATTTGGTCGCCGACCTTGAGGTCGATCTTGCCAGCCAAATCGGACCCGATGGCGGCCACCTGACCAGTAAACATACCGCCGGAGCCAGTGTTGGGGTTATGATGCTTGCCGCGCTCATTGACTAGGTCAGTGATTATTTGACGCACCTTGGCTTCGTTATTGTTAGCCCGCTGCTTGATCTCGGTGAAGCTAGCGGAGTCGATATTGAGGCAGTGCACGTCGACTAGAATTTCATTGGCATAGGGCTGCATCGAGTTGTCTATTTTCCAAGCTTGCTGGGGTAGCACCCCTTGGGGTTCAATCACTCGGTGGGTACCGTAAGCGCAACTGCGTTTTGTTGTCATGTAAACGCCTCCTTGAGTTATTGTTCTCTTGCTACCCTTAGTAGCAAAAAGCATGCCAAAGGAGAAGTGAGCGTTGGGAGGTAAGAAATGGGGGGAAGGTGCGGGGCAGGAGTCGAAGGTTAGAAAGGGAGAGTTAGGAAATAAAAAACACCGCGATAGAACCGCGGCGCAATAGCTGTTGGATATTTGAGTTTAGGTCCGGGCCACCTTCTCCTTAAGGCCATTAAGGTTTGCATAGGGAATATAGCAATCATGCTGGAGGCGGCCTACCACAATGCCTGGCGCTATACCTATTTTAGCAGCAAAGGCTGTAACACTGTCAGCACTAAAGTGCGGTCCAGTTTCGCGGATAAACTCGCTATAGGCTGTAGGAGGAATCAGATAATCGCTAGCGAATTTGTCTGCCTCCCTTTCATCCTTTGTCTTTGCATTGCGCTCGATTTCGACATGAAGAGTTTTCTTTGAATGCAACAAAACGTGCCCTGCCTCGTGAAAAAAAGAGAACCACAAATGGTCATCTGTTTTATAACGGGCACTGAGTTGAATAATGGCCTTGCTGGACCCTTGCCATCTAGCTGCGCCGCTTACCCGGCAACCCTTTAATTCCGGCACAAAGACAACGGCAACACCCGCTTTGGCGCAGATGTTCTGAACGCATGAAACAAAATCCTCGGGTAGGTGAGCAGTTAGGTTGCGGACTTCAGCCAAAACCGCACGAAAACTGGATTCACTATAAGGCTGGCACTCAATACTGTACGCGTCTATTTCGCCTTTGCGCAGCCAAAGGGCCAAAGCATTCTGATCGGCCCCAAAACTAGAGGACTGACGGAAGGCTGTAGAATAGACCTGCCTAGAGCACATCGCGTCCCAAAGCTCCAAAGATGCCGTACCAAGAAACACATGTAGCTGCTTAAGGGAGGCATACTCATCTTCTGTAGCTTCAAGCCAGCCCAACTGAATCATTTCTTTGATTGGATATCGCTTTAGTAGCTTCTTCTGGGTTTTGAGTTGTTCATATTCCCGCTGCCGTGCCAGATGCTCCTGATACTGCTGTTCTAACGCCATCCACATCGAAGCAGGAACGCCAAGGGCGCTTTCTAATTTCAAAGCCGTGTTTGGGGAAATGGCTATCTTCCCTTTTACAATCTCACTAATATGCTTTGTGGTCACGCCAGTCCGTTTGGCTAGTTCCACCTGAGTCATTCCCTTACATTCGAGGCTCTCTAGCAAGGTTTCCCCAGGTGGAAAGACTACATCAGGCATAAGGTAAGGAAACTCTTTAACCATGATAATCCTCCACCTCCATTATTTTTACGCTCGTCACTTTAGATAGGTCAATGCCCCCATCTGCTTTCCTGGGGATAGCTCCGTGCGGCACAAGAATGAGCCGCAACGGGTGTTCCAGATCCACTGAGAACTGTCCTAGCCTGTTTTGCGTAAGGGGATGAAAACGCGCTCCTGGCACTTTATACATTTCCTCCAAGCACCGGGCCGCGGCAAGCTGTTGAATGCGCATAAACAGCCGTCCAAACCATCACCCTAACATTTCAACAAGGGCGCCATTAATTCCTCTGATGGGTAAGGGCTATTGCATGGACTGCTTTGTAATAAGTCGCTTAGGTGACAACTATGGAAGGTTACTATTGGAACTATTTGCTTGCAGTTGGCGTCTAACTGTTGGTAACATATAGCTAGATTGTAGGCATGTTGCGAGGGAGTTGAACTAATTTGCCGAGCAATATTATCGAGGTTAGGGATTTACGTAAGGTATACCATATCGGCACTGAAAAGGTGGTGGCGCTGAATCACATTACGCTGGATATTCAGGAAGGAGAGTTTTGCTGCCTACTGGGGACGTCCGGTTCGGGCAAATCAACGCTACTCAACATGTTAGCGGGCCTAGAAAAGCCCTCATTTGGCAGCGTGCGCATCAAGGGGAAAAACATCGAAACGATGAGTGAGAAGAAGCTGGTTCGCTTTAGGCAGGAGAACATTGGATTTATTTTTCAATCATATAACTTAATCCCCACCCTCACTGCCCTGGAAAACACAGCAATGCCACTCATCTTTCGCGGCATGTCGCGCAAGCGGCGTGATGCTTTGGCCCGGGAGACGCTGCGCCGGGTAGGGCTAGCCAGCCATTTAGCCCATAGGCCGACGCAAATGAGCGGCGGGCAGCAGCAGCGCGTGGGCATCGCCAGGGCGTTGGTGAGCCGCCCCCCTATTGTTTTTGCCGATGAACCGACCGGCAACCTAGATACGAGAACGACGCGGGAGGTCATGGAATTGATGACTAGTATGACCGAAGACTTCGGGCAGACGCTGGTGCTGGTGACCCACGACCTATCGATTGCATCCTATGCCCACCGTATCATCCACATCAGTGACGGAAATATCGTGAAGATAGTGATGAACAGAAAGAGGATGGCTCAATGAAAAGAATAGTTGCTTTTTTGCTGTGTGTGCTGCTCATTGGTTCTGTTGCCGGTGAGGTGCAGTGGGTGCGGGCGGCATCAAACCCAATAGAGATTAGTGGGTATTCCGTATCCGGGGTACTGGGCGTAGCAGATGTTTATGCTGTTACTCTGAATCTGAAATACAATTCTAGCAGTATTAACCCAAGCGCGAAACTACTAGACGTTCATCTGATATCAAGTGATTCCAATTACGCGCAAGCCATCCCAAGCGGTTCGCGCTATATCATCTCGAATGAACCACTAGAAGCTGACCCAGGCACTGTATCCCGACTAAATTCGCAAGGTTCAGCCTCACAGACTTTCTATTTCCTTAAAACTGGCAAAGAGGAGAGCAAAAATACGGACACGCTGAACATCGAATTTACATGCCACTTTGAAGGCAGAGATCCCAGTTCATGTCCTGGTTCTGTTCTTATAATCAAATCCGCGCCAGACCCAACGCCACCAATCATTCCCGAGATCCCAGATCCGGTCCCAGTCGACACCACCAAATATAGACCTAACCTGACTGTGGATACTGAGGCTGAAATACCCTTCCTTGGCCAGGAGACTAGCGAACTAATTATTCCTATTAAGAACACTGCCATCTACTCGGCAAACAAGATTACGGTGGCCATAGAACCCGAAGATAAAAGCCAACCACTATTTACGGCCAACCGCATTTCTGTATCTGCTGCAATCAACACTCTTAGCCGCGACCAAGTTAAGGAGGCAAAATTTGATGTGAAATTGGCCCCGGGGGCGACTACGGGGATTCACCAAATCTCCATCAAATATACTTTCCACAATAACCACGGCGATCGCTTTGCCGATTCAGAAACTGCGTATATTCGAGTGGAGAATCGCAATGCAGCTCCACGTTTAGCTGTCACTAGCTCGCAGTGGTTGTCACTAGGTAAACAGTCGCAAGTAAAGTTTAAACTTATTAACAGTGGCACTACCGCGGCGCGCAATGTAAAGGTAACGCTAGAAGGGCTAGATCCTTCCGGGGTTGCTGTAGTTAACGATATTGATGTTAAGTACGTTGACCTAATCGAGGGCGGCGGCGATGCTGAGGTAACGTATAATCTATTGCCCTCCCCTACGCTCGCAGGCTCATCGGCTAGGCTGCAGGCCAAAATCGAATATACAGATACTAGCGGCGCAACTTATAGTTCGACTAATGCCGTCTTCCTTCCACTCTCTGGGGCTGTGACGGAAGAAGACAAAGGCGTGCCCCGCCTGATTATCAGCAAATATAGTTTCTCGCCGCAGGAGATTAAAGCTGGCAGCAGTTTCTTGCTGGACTTAGATTTGCAGAACACTTCGCGCAGCAAGACAATCACTAACCTGAAGGTGACCATTATCTCGGAGGAAGGCGTTTTCCTGCCCATCGATGCGAGCAACACCCTGTTCATCGAGAGCATTGCCCCGGGCGAGACCTTTTCTACAGCGTTAGCCCTGAGCGCCAAAGCCGATGCAGAAAACAAGCCTTATCCCTTAAGGATTACTTTTGATTACGAGGATAGCCAGAACACAGCCCATAACTCGCAGGAGATGATCACTATTCCAGTACACCAGAACTCGCGTCTGGTCGTTGGCGAGATTGTGCTTTACGGCGAGCCGATGTTGCACGATATGGTGCCGGTCAATATCGAGTTCTATAACCTGGGCAAGACGATCCTCTATAACTTGATGGTACAGGTGGAAGGTCCTTTCCGCTTTGAGGGCGGCAGGTATTTTGTAGGCAACTTTAACCCGGGCGCTAGCGACTCCTTCAACTTTGCGGTTATCCCTACTGAGCCTGGTGAACAGATTGGCGAGGTGATCTTCCAGTTTGAAGATTCTACTGGCACGCCGCTAGAGGTAAGGCGTGAGCTGAAACTTAATGTAATGGAGCCCTTTTTCCCAGAGGGCCCTGGAATAGATGAGCAGCCACCCGAACAGCCAACTAGCAAGTGGAAATATGTTGGCATCGGCGCTGGAGTATTAGTGGTTGCTGTAGCTGGTTTCGTGTTCTGGCGCCGTCGCAGGAAGAAGAAAAAGCTAGCGCTACAACGAGCGCAGGATTACACGGCGGCAACGGAGGCTGTTGTGCCGGAAATCGAATATGTTGGTTTTGAGGATGCACCGCAACCGGATAAATCTGAACCTAACTGCTAGGTGAGCAGCCATGAAATTCTTTGATTTGATTAGCCTAGCGCTGAAGAACTTCTTGCGCCGCAAGGTGCGCTCATTGCTTACTATTCTCGGCGTAACCATCGGTACGGCTGCCGTCGTGGTGATGCTCTCTTTGGGCATTGGTTTGAGTCAGGGGTTTGAGAAACAGATGGAGATGATGGGCAGCCTCACAACTATCGAAGTAAACCGCTATTATCACGACGAGTCGCCCCGGGGGGGCCGGCAGGAACCAGCCACTATAGACGACAAGGTGATTGACAAAATCAGTGAGATCAAAGGGGTTAAGTATCGCTCTGGCAAACTGATTTCGGGCAAGTATATAGCCTGGGCACAATTCTATGGCATTCGCCCGGAAGCGATGGAAGCACTAGGCTATGTGGCCGCTGAAGGGCGCCTGCTTAGCCCGGGTGAACAAGATATGCTGCTTTTTGGGGCGGGCGCTACGCAGAACTTTTATAACCCCAAGACGAACCGCTGGGGCAACCCGGGGGGGCGGCCGCCAGTAAACGTGATGACCGACCGCATTGAGCTAACGCTAGACGATATGTATGGCGAGAAATATGCCGATCCCAACAAAAAGCCGGCCAAGCTATACAAGGTGCGAACTGCTGGCGTTCTAGAACAAATGAATGGTCAGCAAGATTGGAGCGTTGTTGTAGATATTGATTACCTGCAGAAGATCGTGCGCGAATATAACATCTCGCAAGGCAGTTTTTCCACTAAAAGTGGTTCTTACGAGCAGGCGCTAGTTAAGGTGGAAGATGTGAACCAGGTTGACCATGTGCTGAAAGAGATTAAAGCCATGAAGTTGGGCACCTATAGCCTGCAGGATATTCTAAAAGGCATGAAAGACCAGCTATTCATGATTCAGGCGGTGCTCGGTGGGATTGGCGCCATGTCGCTTTTGGTGGCGGCCCTCGGCATTACTAACACGATGGTCATGTCTATCTATGAGCGGACACGGGAAATTGGCGTGATGAAGGTGCTGGGCTGCTTGCTCACGGACATTCGCAAGCTCTTTCTCTGGGAGGCTGGCATTATTGGCTTCACGGGGGGCGTGGCCGGCCTTTTGCTTAGTATACTGGCCTCGTACCTGCTAAATCGCTTCGGGGGCAATCTGGGTGGCCTTTTGGGCGGCGGCTATGCACCCGATGGAACGCGGCTGCCGATTTCAGTTATTCCGATGTGGCTCGGGGTTTCGGCTGTAGGCTTCGCCACGTTGGTTGGCTTAGTGTCGGGC
>CALNBW010000265.1 GCA_937874815.1 uncultured Bacillota bacterium
CAGGCCGGCCAAGTCATAAGACCAGAAGCGGTCGGCATAGCTGCCACGGATAGGCATGACACAGTTGGTTGTGCCCACGATAGCCCCAGGAAACCCCTCAAAGAGCTGGCGCTGATCGAACCATGACTTGCCAATGTTGCCCTTGAGATGAGCATACTTGCGTAGCTCAGGGTAACCATGGGCTGGCAGCATTTCCGAGTGGGTATAGATATTAACCCCTTTACCCTCGCTCTGCTCCAGCAGTTTTTGCAAGGCAAGCAAATTGTGGCCAGTGACGATGATAGCGTGGCCCTCAATTCTGTTCTGGCTTACTTGGGCTGGCTGGGGAATGCCTAGCTTCTCAGTATGGGCCTTATCCAGCAGTTCCATGACCAGGTTGGTAGCATGGCCAACTTTCATCGCCATGGCGATATGTTCTTCCAGGTTAAAGTTCACGTTAGTGAGCGTGAAATAGAGCGCCTCATGGGTAATTGCGTCTACTTCTGGGTCGGTATAGCCAAGTTCACGAGCGTGGGTGGCATAGGCAGCGACTCCCTTCAGACCAAAAATAATGGTGTCTTGCAGACTGGCCAGATCTTCATTCTTGCCACAGACACCTACCTTGGTACAACCGCCTTTGGGAGTTTGCGAGCACTGGTAGCAAAACATTTAATCATCCACCTTTCTAATGTTTAATCAGGCTAACCAAATTATAGGCCGACCAGCGGCCGGTGTCTGTGACATGTATCACAGGAAAGAAGATGCTCAATTATGTCCTGGGATAATGAGTCGTTTTGCGTGATGTAACGTATATAGAAAAGTAGTATGTGATTAAGGAGGGAGTTTATGAGTACGGTGTTACAGGTTTCTAGGCTTTCCAAGAGTTTTCAGCAGCTACAGGCTGTCAAAGAGGTCAGCTTCAGCGTGCAAGCGGGCGAGGCTTTTGGGCTGCTGGGGCCAAATGGGGCCGGTAAGTCAACGACTATCGGCATGATCACGGGGTTACTTCGGCCCGATGTAGGTGAGGTGTTTGTTTGTGGCGAGAAGATGGCCCTAGACGCGCACCGCACCAAACAGTATTTAGGTTACGTGCCCCAAGAGGTTGCGCTCTACCCTGACCTAACAGCCCGCGAGAACCTGATGTTCTGGGGACGTCTGTACGGTCTATCTGGCACCCATCTGCAGGCGAGGGTTGCCGCTGTCTTAGAGCTAGTTGGCCTCGCTGACCGAGCTGGGCATCGAGTCGCCACCTATTCGGGCGGCATGAAGCGACGCATCAACATCGCGGCTGCGCTTCTGCATGAACCGAGGCTATTAGTTATGGATGAACCGACTGTGGGCATTGACGCTCAATCCCGCAGCCATATCCTAGAAACGGTCAAAGAGCTTAACCGCCAAGGCCTCACTATCGTCTATACGAGTCACTATATGGAGGAAGTAGAGCTGCTCTGCGACCGGGTGGCCATTATGGACCAAGGCAGTATTATTGCCCTGGGCACGGTGGCTGAACTGCGGCAGATTGTAGGCGAGGAATCGCAAATAACAATGCAGTTACAGAATTGGCAGGCGGACCTGGCTGACCAGTTGCTAGCCTTGCCCACGGTTACCCGAGTTACTGCGCAGGGTGGGGGGCTAGCAATAGCTAGCAGTAATCCTTCTCTGGCATTGGGGAGCATAGCCAGTGTTTTTGCGGAACACGACGTAATCATGCGCTCGGTAGAGATTACAGAGCCCACGCTAGAGACAGTCTTCTTGCACTTAACTGGTCGCGCTCTGCGAGATTAGGAGAGATTACTATGCAAGTAGTTTGGATAGCGCTTAAAGACCTGCGCCTGGCGGCCCGCGACCGCACGGGGCTGCTGTTACTATTGGTGATGCCCTTAGTACTGATTACCGTGCTCGGATTTGCCTTTGGCGGAGCCTTTGCTTCTCGCCCTGCAATCGGGCGCTTTGAAGTTGGCGTCGTTGACCAAGACGGGGGGCAACTAGCAACTGCTTTCTGGGATGTTTTGCAGGACGAAAGTCTGCAAGAGTTATTAGTTCCCACTACCCTTACCGCTGATGCAGCGAACGAAGCAATAAAGACAGGTAAGCTAGCTGGTGCCATCGTCATTCCGCCGAACTTCACGAGCGACGTTTTAGGCGGTCAGACGGCTAACCTGAAGGTCTGGCGCGACCCAGGGCAGCAGTTGCGGCCCATGATCATTGAAACGGTGGCCCAAAGTTTCGTCGATAATCTACTAGCCACCCGATTGGTGGTAGAAGAGGCACTAAGAAGTGGACAGAATATCGAGCCCCATGAAATTGAATCTTTAGGCCTCCAGATTGCCATTGAGATGAATCGGGTGAAAGTGCGTTTGCAGGCCGATGCTATAGCCTCAGGCAAGCATGTAGACTCGTTTCTGTACTATGCCATCGGTATGGCCTGCATGTTTCTCCTCTTCTCTGGCAGCCTGGGCCTACAATCTATCGCTAGCGAAGAGCGACGCCAGACCCTAGCACGCATGATGGTTTCACCAACAGCCAAAATTCGCTTCCTGCTGGGCAAGTCTCTGGGGCAGGTAAACATTGCAGTTATTCAGTTCGTCATCCTTTATCTAGTTACTCGGCTTGTTTTTCAAACAGACTGGGGTAGCCCGTTAGCCGTGATGCTGCTAGCTTTGGCGTATGCCTTTGCCGTTACCGGTTTATCTATGCTGGTAGCCGCACTAATTCCTAACCGGGCAGCCGCAGTTAGCGCCTGGTCTATCGGGGTGCAGATTATGGCCGCTCTAGGTGGCAGCATGGTGCCGCTGAGCCAGTTCCCCTCTTTTATGCTCAAGGTAGCCCATATTAGCCCCTGTTATTGGGGATTGAGAGGTTTCCTAGATCTGGCCACGGGTCTGCCCTTGCCCCTGGTTAACATATTCGTCTTAGCCGCTACCGGGCTAATTGGTATCACACTAGGCACTTGGCGCTTGGCGCGCGGCTAGGAGGCACGAGAATGAAGACGTTGAACATTGCTTGGCGTATGTTGCGAGTGGCGCTTTTTAATAAGAACAATCTATTGATGATGTTTCTCATGCCCTTGGCTTTTAGCCTAGTGTTTGGTTTGCTGCTAAGCCCGAGCGGAGATGAGAACGGTAATGCATTACCCCTAGCCCTTTACGTTGCCGATGATCATCCCGTTACTAATATTTTGGTGGAACAATTACGAGCAAACCCACGCTTAGTCATTAGGGACATGGTAACAGAGGCGGCTTTGCAAACTGCGGTACAAGGTAGTGAGGTGGTGGCTGGACTTCTTTTGCCAGCAGGCTTTGGGGAACAAGTGCAAGCAGGCCGCGTTCCTACTGTTACGTTGCTGCGGGAAGTTGATACTAACCTGTTTGTGGCGGCAGAGCAGGAACTACAGGGCCTATTTACGCAGTTTGCTAGCGCCACGGTCACTGCCAATCTGCTGCAGGCTGCCCCGGCGGCAGACTCTTGGCTAGACATATTCACCCGCGCCCTCGCTGCTTGGGATGAGCCTACAGTGGGGGTGGAGTCGACTGCCATCGGCAATAGCGAACCCAGTATCCAAGAGGGCACCCATATCGGCATTGGCTTCACCGTCATGTTCGTGATGATGGCAATTTCCACGGCCGCCGGTTGTGTGCTCGAAGAGCGCGAATGGGGTACTTGGCCCCGGGTCTTGGCCGCCCCTATAGAGAAAGGGCAGCTCGTGGCAGGTTACGTGCTCGGCTACTTTGGCCTGGGCTGGTTTCAGTTAGGCATCCTGATGCTGTTAGAAAAACTTATCTTTGGTGCCGAGTTTGGTGGCGGTTGGGGTTTGGTTGCCCTGTCTAGCCTGCTCATATTGTGCGCCGTCTCTATCGGCATGCTCATGGCTGTCACGGTCAAGACTTTTCAACAGCAGCAGGCTATTGCCAGTATCGTGCTCACTATTACCAGCATGCTAGGTGGACTGTTTTTCCCTGTGGAGATGTTTAGCCCTGCCTTAATGAAAATCGCTGTGCTCACGCCCCAGTTTTGGGCGCGGCAAGGCTTTGTCGATTTAGTGCTCAGAGGCAGCAGCAGTTGGGCAGTATTACAGAAGCCCCTCCTGATATTGGCGGCCTATAGTGCTGTGTTTTTCCTAATCGGGTGGCAACGCTTAAGGACGAGCGAATAGCGGCAAGCATTCTTGACGCTACTGTCTAAAATTGGGTATGATGTTAGTAGGCCCATGGGCTGCAAATGATAGCGAGGAGGTAAAGATATGGTTCGTTCTTTTTCAGATGCTTCAGCCGTCGTTCGTCTTACGCTTGGGAACAAGTATCCACAGATAAAGCGGGCCTTCATTTTCGGTTCCTTTGCTGATGAATCGCAGGTTGACAACAGCGATGTAGATATACTAGTAGAACTTGATTCTCCGATGGGGCTTCAGTATATTGCCATGATTCAGGACCTAGAGGATATGCTGGGGACTTCTGTAGATATCATCACTTTAAAACAGGCGGAAAAACTGGACACAAAGTTTGGGTACAAAATATTGGGTAAGGCGCGCATGATCTATGAACGAGCAACGAACTAAAGTAGTTTTGAAGCATATCTTGGAAGACCTGCTGGATGTAGATAGCTTTGTGCAGGGGGTATCGCAAAAGGAGTTCGAGGCTAGTCCACTGCTGAAAAAAGCAGTCAGCATGTCGCTAATTAATATTGGCGAGCTTACTCGCGAACTACCAGATTCCTTAAAGCACCGTAATCCTCACATACCTTGGCGTAGCATTATAGGCCTACGCAATAGGGCTGCCCATGGATACCATACGTTAGACACCGAAATCATGTGGAACATCGCAAATTTCGAGCTCTCGGATTTGGAGCGGGTCGTGCGCAAGGAACTAGGTTTGCTCTAGGAAAACGATAGCAACCCTCTTAGCTGATTATTGGCTAAGAGCTTTTGCTCGCTGCGAATCTAAGAATGACAGAACAGCTGGCAGCCCATATAAAAGGGTTGCCAGCTGTAATATTGTGTCTCTATTTTTCCTCGCCAGCCAGTAGTTCTTGCCAGAAAGCCAAATACTCTTCTTTCGTGAAGCGGGGCCGGAAATTCTGCTTAATTTCCTTGCCCCGTTTTGCTCCATCTACTAGCAAATCTATGGCCGTCATGGCCATAGCCTTAGCCGGCAAAATATAGGCCGCGTCAGGATCGGAAATGACAAAGGTGCGGGAGTGGGCTTGGCCAGTGATGCCGCCGCAACTGGGGATGATGCTAGGCATCAGCTGCATCAGGTCACCGTTATCACCTGAGACCGCAGTAAAGCCGCCTGTTCGGACCTGCCCTTCGCCGACTAGATCGCGGGCGTTTGCTGCAAACAAGGCCTCCAGATGGGGTTCGTTGACCATCGGGAGGTATCCGGGCATTTCTGTAATCTCTACCTCGGCCCCTACGGCTAAAGCACCTGCTCGCAAGGCACGATTGACCTTTGCACTAGCATCCATAATGGCATCGATACTTTTGCCGCGGACATAGGTCTCCATCCGTACATCGGCAGGCACGATGTTGACCAGGTCGCCGCCCCTGGTAATAATCGGGTGCACCCGGATGTGGTCATCATCGCGGAAAGTTTCGCGCTGTGTTTGTACTGCCATGAGGCCAAGCATAGCAGCGTTCAGGGCATTCACCCCTTCATGGGGTGCGCCACCAGCATGCGCTTCCTTACCCCGGTAATGGATGCTTTTGCCGATGAAGCCAGCAGCAGTTGCGCCTACCATGAAACTCTTATCGGGATTGTCCGACTCAATATGTACCATCATGGACATGTCAATGTCATCAAACTCGCCCAGGCGAATGAGTTCCTGTTTGCCGCCGAAGAACTCGATGACGCCATCTGCTTGTAAACGACGCCTATAATCAAGCTCCACGTATTCTTCTGCTGGAACAGCGAAGAGCACGACATCGCCATCGAACTCGCTCATTACCCCGCTTTTTACTAACCCGTAGCCAACGCCTAGCATAGCCGCTATCTGGGCGTTATGCCCGCAGCAATGGGCTGCCCCCGTGGTACGGTCGGCGTGAGGATGCTCAAAACTGACGACTGCATCCAACTCACCTAGGACGGCCACAGACAGCTCGGATTTGCGGCCCTTGAGGCGGCCTTTAACACCGGTAACAGCTAGGCCTGTTTCATGGGCAATCCCTAGCTCGGTTAAAGTTTTGCTAACTAAGGCTGCTGTTCTGGTCTCTTTGTACCCGAGTTCAGGGTGGCGAAAAATCTGTTCGCCTAAAGCGATAATGGCGTCGCGATTGGCATCAATGGCTTGGCAGACGCGTTGCTTAATCTCAGTGATGTTCAATTAAGGTGCCTCCTTTTTCAAATGAGTAATTCTGCCCATCTAGCAGGGATGTTACTACGCAAAGCGAAGTAATGCAAGTGGTGCCCCCTAGTTGCGGCGGCGTAGTTACTGGGGCCGCGGGAGGCCTATGGCAATACCAATCAATTGCAGCAAGGGAGGAGAATTTTTCATGAAAAGACCTGTCAGTTCGTCGGATCTACTCCAATTACAGTTCTTGTCTGACCCGCAAATTTCACCGGATGGTAAGCATGTCGTCTATGCTAAGACCCACATCGAAGAGTCGCACAAGGCCTATAAGACGGATCTTTACCTAGTGCAAGTTGCCAGCAAGCAGGCGGAACTGCTTACCGTTGGCGCTGATAGCCCCGTCTGGTCGCCCGATGGCCGTCAATTAGTCTTTGTTTCCGACCGCAGCGGCTCCAAACAGCTATGGCTATTGAAAAAAGGCTTGGGCGAGGCTGTGCAACTCACCACCATGCGCTGGGGCGTTAGTAACCCCAAGTGGTCGCCCGATGGCAAGCAGATCCTGTTTACCAGTGCAGTCGGTAAGGAAGATACGCCCGAACTACTGCGCCAGGAACTAGGTAAAGGCGAGCGCGAGAAGCTGAAGCAGGAGCAATTAGATACCCCTTATATAGTTGATTCTTTACGCTACAAGATGAACGGTGTAGGTCTTCTGCCGAAGCGCACCGGACAACTTTTCGTGCTCGACCTGGCGACAAAGGAGGTTAAGCAGCTGACTAGTGGTGACTATGCTATTAACTCACCAGCTTGGTCTCCCTGCAGCCATTATATTGCTTTTGCTAGCAACCGCCTGCCCGACGCAGATTCGCAGCCAAATATCTCGGATCTTTACGTGCTGCCCGCAGCTGGGGGCGAAATGGTAAAGCTAACAGCCAGCAATGGTTCAGTCAGCGCACCCACTTGGTCTTTAGATGGCAAAGACATTGTTTATTTATGGCATGACCGCCAGTATGCTGGCGCTACTTTGCCCAAGTTCTATCGAATTGCTGCAGCCGGCGGAGAGCCAGTCTGCCTCAACTCCGACATGGAGCTACCGGTTGGCCTAACCGCCAATGGTGATTCCCGCTATGGCAGTAGCTCCATGCAGCCTGTCTGGGCTACTAATGGCTATATCTATTTTGCAGCAGCAGACGCTGGATATGCTCATCTCTATCGTTTACCGGCAGAGGGTGGCGCAGTAGAGCAAGTTAGCCACTTATCAGGGGCGATTTATGGCTTCACTTTTGATAGCGAGGGCAAGCAGGCTGCCTTAGCTTGCACTGACGCGCTGAATCCCGGGGACTTATATGTTTTTGATCTAGTGAGCAAAGAGCATGAGCAGTTGACTGAGGTTAATGCTGAGCTACTAGCAGGTTTAGCCCTCAGCGCTCCAGAAGAGTTCAATTGCCCCAGCTTTGATGGCACAAACATTCAGAGCTGGGTCATGAAGCCTGTTAACTTCGAACCGGATAAGAAATATCCAACCATCCTAGAGATCCATGGCGGACCGCATACCATGTTTGGCGACAGTTTCTTCTTTGAGTTCCAGGTACTTTGCTCCCTCGGTTATGCTGTTGTTTACAGTAACCCCCGTGGTAGCCATGGCTACGGGCAGCAATTCGTTGACGGCTGCCGTGGTGATTACGGCGGCGGCGACTATAAAGACTTAATGGTGGCGCTAGACTATTGTATAGCCCATATGCCCTATGTGGATGAAAAGCGCTTGGGCGTTACGGGTGGTAGCTACGGCGGCTTTATGACTAACTGGATTGTGGGCCAGACCGATCGCTTCCAGGCGGCAGTAACTCAACGGAGTATCTCTAACTGGACTAGTTTCACAGGCGCATCGGACATTGGCAGTTACTTTACGGAGAATGAGCATAAGGCGACACCTTGGGATGACCCTGAGGCAATGGTGAAGTTCTCGCCACTAACCTATGTTAAGAATGTGGTTACCCCGCTGTTGATCTTGCATGGTGAAGAGGATTACCGTTGCCCCATTGAGCAGGCAGAGCAGCTTTTTGTCTTCCTCAAGCGGCTGGGTAAGACGACTCAAATGGTGCGTTTCCCTGGCTCTAGCCATGAGCTATCCCGTAGTGGCCGGCCACTACTGCGTATTGCTCGGCTTGATGCGATCACTGGGTGGTTTGACCGATATATTCCTAAAGCTTAAGTCGGCTCCTAATAGCATAGTTTTAATCTTAGAAGCGCCCCCTAGAGCGCTTCTTTTTTTGCGCCACTTACTGGGGGCGCTGCCCTACATAATCTAGGCTGCAATTAAGCAAAATTAGACTAGAGCAGCGCATTTTGGCAACCTGCCATCAAGGTCGCGTTGCTTCGACAGCTCGAACAGAGGGAGGTAACTCAAGAGTGAGAGGCAAAAGCGAACTTAAGGTTCACCTATTGGCACTAGCAATGGTCATTATCTCCGAATACATCGGCATCAAAAGTTTTAAAGTTGGCCCCGGCACGGTTATGCTGCTGCCCATGTTATACGCTTTAGTGATAGGAATGTTCTTACCTGCACTGCGCCTGGTTGACCGGACAGACATGGAAACGGCTTCGCCCTTTATCGGCTTTTCAGTCATGTACTTGACTGCCAAGATGGGAACCACAATTGGCCCTAGCCTGCCTAAAATTCTGTCTGCAGGACCGGCCCTTATTCTACAAGAATTCGGTAACCTAGGAACCATCTTCTTCTCACTACCCATTGCCGTGCTCGTGTTCAAAATGGGACGCGAAGCGGTGGGTATCTGTTTCTCTATTTCCCGCGAAGGCTCTCTAGCTATTGTTTCAGATCTTTATGGTCTTGACTCCCCAGAAGGCCGTGGCGTTATGGGCGCATATATCGTCGGTACGCTTTTTGGTGCTATTTTTAATGGCTTGATGGTTGGCTTCTTAATCAGTTTAGGCATTTTCCACCCCTTCGCCTTGGCTATGGCTTGTGGAACTGGCAGCGCTTCCATGATGGCTGCCTCGCTCGGCCCAGTGGTTGCTGCTTATCCGACTATCCAGACAGAGCTTAGTGCATTTGCTGCCACTAGTCAGCTGCTAACTAGTGTTGATGGCCTTTATATGAGCCTTTTCATAGCGGTGCCGATAACGGAGTGGCTTTACCGCAAATTGAAGGGTAAAGAAGCAGAGCGTGAGACACCGAAAGAGGGGGTTAATCAATGAAAATATCTTTTTCTACGGCACTACGGATCTTTGTCATTTCGGGCTTTCTGGCCTTAATAGGTAACTACGTCGGGTTTAAAGTTAGTCCTCTTGAGGCTCTGCCTGGCATGCTGATTCTGCTCGTTCTCATCATTGCCGGCGAAGTCTTAACCAGGGTATCACCGCTGAAGTTACCGTCCATTGCTTATGTTTCATTATTGGCGATTATCGCTTCTGTTCCCGGCGTACCAGGCGCCGAAGCGGTTATTAGGTATGCAGACAAGGTGCAGTTTCTCGCCCTGTGTACTCCAATCTTAGCCTATGCCGGTATTTCCATCGGTAAAGATCTTAACAGTTTCAAGGAACAAGGTCTAAAAATGGTTGTCGTTACCCTGTTGACCTTTATCGGCACCTTTGTCGGCTCAGCCGCCATTGCTCAGCTTATCCTGAAGCTAACAGGCGTTATCTAGGATAACGCCTGCACTCACTCTCAGGGCTGTCGCGCCCAAACGCGCAGGATTTAAGGGCTGCCTTCAAAGGTCGTGGTCCTACTCGCGCGCGTGTGGCCTGGCACTGCAGGTAGGTGCTTAGCCATCGACTGAAGCGGCCAAAACTCGCCTAAGCTCA
>CALNBW010000266.1 GCA_937874815.1 uncultured Bacillota bacterium
TGGGGATCCTACCGCCAAATGCCATCATCGAGGCAGGCTCGATACTATATGAAGAGCAGGATTTAACTAAGCTAGTAGCGGCGGATTACCATCATATTAGGGGGAAAAAGATCGGTTTGATTTTCCAAGATCCTTTATCGGCTTTGAATCCCATTATGAAAATCGGCCAGCAAATAATGGAACCGTTGATGTTCCAACAGGGATTATCTAAACGAAAGGCGCGGGAGCGTGCCCTAGAACTGATGCACTCGGTGAGTATCCCTGAGCCAGAGGTGCGCATTAACCAATATCCTTTCCAGTTCTCAGGAGGTATGCGCCAGCGTATTGTTATTGCCATTGCCTTGGCGGGGAATCCCGAGATTCTGATTTGTGATGAGCCGACAACAGCGCTTGATGTCACCGTGCAAGCCACGATTTTAGAGCTAATCAATAGCATTAAGCAGGAGCGCCAGTTATCCGTCATTTTCATTACCCACGATTTGGGCGTTGTTGCCAATATGGCTGACCGCATTTGCGTTATGTATGCAGGCAAAACTGTGGAATATGGCACTAGTGAGGAAATATTCTACAATCCTGCCCACCCCTATACTTGGGCGCTCTTGTCCTCGATGCCGGACTTGGACACAAAGGAGAAACTCTTCTCAATTCCGGGCACGGCACCTAATATGCTGCATCCCCCTAAGGGAGATGCCTTTGCGCCTCGCAACCAATATGCTATGCAGATTGATCTAGTGCGCGAACCGCCCTTTTTTAGACTCAGTGATACCCATTACGCTGCCACTTGGCTATTGCACCCAGATGCACCACGCGTTGAAATGCCGGAGGGTTTGCAGCGACGACTAGCAAGAATGAGAGAAGGAGTGCTTTAAGATGAAAGACGTTCAGCCTGTTCTAGAAGTCAGAAATCTGCGAAAGCATTTTGTCTCTGGTAGTGGGAGGAAGCGCTCAGTTGTGGCCGCAGTCGATGACGTTAGTTTCAGCATTAACGAAGGTGAGACGTTCGGCCTGGTGGGTGAAAGTGGCTGCGGTAAGACAACTACAGGGCGAACTATTATAAGGCTATATGATAGTGATGATGGGGAGATCTACTTCAAAGGCAAACTGATTTCTGGCCCCATGACCAAACGACTTCACAAACTCATTACCAGCAACATCGCGATGATCTTTCAGGACCCAATTGCAGCGCTGAACCCGCGTATGACTATTCAAGAGACGATCGCAGAAGCGCTTCGCTTCCGAGACATAACAGGCAAAACGGAAGTACGGCAAGCGGTGGCAGAATTGCTAGAGCGTGTCGGGCTAACAAGCGAACACGCGACTCGTTATCCCCATGAGTTTTCTGGTGGCCAGAGACAGCGCATTGGCATTGCTCGTGCGTTGGCGGTGAATCCAGCGCTGATTATTGCTGATGAACCCGTTTCCGCGTTGGACGTTTCAATTCAGGCCCAGATAATCAACCTGTTGAACAGCTTGAAGCAAGAAATGGGCCTTACTATTCTTTTCATTGCTCATGATCTATCGGTCGTAAAGTACTTCTCAGACCGGATTGGCGTCATGTACTATGGCAAATTGGTGGAAATGGCACCGTCTGATGAGCTCTATAAGAATCCAATACACCCATATACAAAGGCACTGATTTCAGCAATCCCTCAGCCAGATCCGCTTCGAGAACGGAAAAGACAACGGCTCCACTATGACCCGCGCATACACGATTACACGACGGAGTCACCAACTATGTGGGAGATTGCCCCGAATCACTTCGTTTACGGAACTGAGAGCGAGGTGGTAGGTTATAGGCGCCTGTTGGTGCAGTAACAACTGCTTTTAGCAGCAGGTGCCCTCTTTTTGGAGTGTTAGGTATAGAGAAAGGTGTGACGAACACTGTTTACCCTTATTAAGGACGTAAGAGTATTCCAACCAGATGACCAGGGTACAAACGATATTCTGGTCTGTAACGACAGGATTATAGATATCGGTCCTAACTTGCAGATTCAATATCCAGGCTTAAATACGTTTGCTGCTCAGGGCTTCTCTGCTATCCCAGGGTACATAGACCAACATGTCCATGTTCTGGGGGGAGGGGGTGAAGGCGGCTTTAAGACTCGCGTGCCTGAGTTAATGCTTTCGCAATGCATTAAGGCAGGTGTTACAACAGTCTTGGGCCTATTAGGTACAGATGGTGTCACTCGTAGCGTAGAGAACCTAGTTTCTAAGACTAAGGCATTGAACGAAGAAGGAATTACTGCCTACTGCCTTACTGGTTCTTATGGCTACCCTACTTGCACCTTGACGGGGGATGTCAAGAAGGATGTTGCCTTCATTCAGGAGATTATTGGCGTAAAGGTAGCGATTTCTGACCATCGTTCTTCACACATGACAAAGGAAGAGCTAACTAGATTGGTTAGCGATATACGAGTGGCCAGCTTGATCAGCGGCAAACCTGGTTTGGTAGTATTTCATCTAGGCAGAGGCAAGAGCGAGCTGAGCATTGTCAACGAAATTCTGGACGAAACGGACTTACCCATTAAGCATTTCCGACCTACACACGTACAAAAGATACAACAAGAGGCCATCGCTTTCGCGAAGCGGGGGGGATTTATAGACTTCACTACGGGTAGAGATACTAGCAGAACTGCTACTTACATCGTTGAGGCATTAGACGCTGGGGTTCCGCCGAATTTGATCACTATTAGCACTGATTCTAATGGTAGTCAGCCGAT
Organism: uncultured Bacillota bacterium; assembly: GCA_937874815.1. Taxonomy (GTDB): domain Bacteria; phylum Bacillota; class UBA994; order UBA5500; family UBA5500; genus UBA5500. The sequence goes on from CALNBW010000266.1 coordinate 2,721, forward strand.
ATGGGACGAAAACAACGAATTGATTGGTCTTGCAGCCGCAAGCATGGGCACAATGCAGAAGTTGATAAGAGCGCTTGTTTTTGAGCAAGAAATCCCCATTGCTAATGCTATAGAATTTGCCACAAGAAATGTTGCGAGAGCATTGGGCCTTGAAGGTAGGAAAGGTTCTCTTGCGCCAGGTTACGATGCGGATATCCTGTTGCTTGATCAGCACCTTAACATTGATACTGTTTTCGCCCGTGGCCAACTAATGATGCAGGGAGGCGAGCTAAAAGTAAAAGGCACCTTTGAGCAGTAATCTAGCAGGAGTGCCGCCTATCTAGGGACACAAGAACCAGCCGTCTGTGTGGCTGGTTCTTTTCTTTCGGTTTATTGCGGGCTAATGACTTGCTTCTCCCGTCCCGCGGGGTTGTAAGATTTTTGCAGGCGAAAACTCCGTCCCCCTGTCCTACTTGTTGCCTATTAGGCATTTGTCTAGTAGCTTGTATGGAGCATAACTACCGGAATCTCGGTTTAGTAAGACACTAATAACCGCATTGTGCTGCGGATAGTAACAGCTTCGAGCGGCCACGCCGCGATCGCCGCCTACGAGCAGCACTCTGTTAACGCCCTGATCTCCGTTGATTAACCAGAACCCGAGGCCGTAAAATAGATCGTCTTCATCGGTGCGAACCTGGGGAGTCCAAGCCTGGGTAATTGTGGCCTGCTGCAGCAGGGTATTGCTGGAGAGAGCCCGCCAGAACCTGCTGAGATCGGTGGCGGTTAAGTAGATGCCGCCGTCACCTCCGCCAATAATCGGGATGGTATATAGGTTAGGCCTTAGTTGGCCGGCATCCTCGGTATAGCCAATAGCGGTGTTTGCCGGCAGGTTATCCATGCGAAAATAACCGCTGTCAATCATGCCGGCAGGTTGCAGGATATTCTCTGTTACGAACTGGGCAAAGCCCCCGCCGCTTACGGCCTCGATAATCAGCGAGAGTATGACGAAGGCACCATTGTTGTATTTGAACTTGCTGCCTGGGGCGAACTCCATTCCCATGTCCGCTATCAGAGGCAGGTATGCTCTGGGCTCAGTTAGGGTTTCATTCCAGGATTCATCATAGTAAACTTCCTTCGTCTCGTCGCAATAGTCTTCGAAGCCGGAAGTATGGGTGAGTAGGTGCTTGACGGTCACCTCAGCACTCATGTGCGGAAAGACCCCCGGTAGCACTTCCGTGACGTGGGTGGCTAGCGTGAGCTTTTTCTGCTCGATTAGCTGCAGTGTTGCCACGGCTGTGAAGCCTTTGGCCACTGTGGATGTTATTCGCAGTTTGACCGGCCAGATTGGCATAACCGAAAGCCTCGGCCCAGACAGGCTGTCCGTTGATTTCAAGGGAACAAACGCCAGAGATGTCTAGTAGATTGAGTTGCTTTTGCAGGTCATTAACGTCAATCATCCTGTTTCCCTCACTTTACCCTAGGATTACTACCAGTACCATAGCAGACGCAGCCGGGGCAGAAAAGCCATTATTCAGTTCTACTCATCTTTTACTGACTAGGACAGGGGACGGAGTTTCGGCCTGCAAAAACCTTCCAGTCTGAGCGGCCACGCCACGATCATTGTGCTTTTTCCAGCAGAGTCTGTTCGCGCCCGGCGGCATAGTAGTGCTCCACCAGCCAATTGCCCCAGGCCCCGTAATCAGCGCCATAGAGGCGTTCTAGGTGAGCGAGGGTGCGTCTGGCAACGATGTCTCCCAGCACATAGTTGTGTATATAAACCGGATCGATACTGCGGAAAGAGTCGAGGGCCCAAATGGCCGGGTCGCCGAGGTCGAGGCCAAGCTGGCCGTAATACTCTAGGTAGTTAGCTTCGGCTTGAGCCGGATTCTCCCAAAGGGCTAGCTCGAAAAGGCAGCTCAACGAGCAGCGCACGCCCTCCAGTATCTGTAGGTCGTAGGCTAGCCGCTGTTCCTGTGGAGAAAGCCAGAGGCGAGCTGCGATTTGTTCGAGCGTAACGGCCATGCTTTCATCGAAGCTAGTAGCCCAAGTAAGAAACAGGCCGGAATTACGGTTAAAAAGGTGAGCGAGGGCATGGCCTAGCTCATGACCGAGGGTCAGGATGCCGCGCAGGCTGGCATTGTCATCGATCAGGATGCGGATATCACAAGCAGGCCGCAGGACGCCGGTGTAACCAAAGCCATCGGGCTGAGAAACGATGGTTAAGCCATTTTGGCAAGAAGACAGACCGAGTTCGAACAGTAAGGTGGTTACGAGCTCGGTTCTATCGTGCCCTAATAATGCTGTGCTGCCAAGGGAGTCGAGGTCACTGAACCAGGTTGGCCAGCTAATTTGATACCTTTCTCTTAGGGCGCGTGCTTTGGCCAGGTTGGCTTGTAGGTATTGCTTAATCAGATTTACGACAGTTACGCGCGAAAGATCTTCGCTGGCTAGCACTAAGTCAACATAAGAGGCAAAACCCTGCTCCCGGGCTAGTTGCTGGCGTAACTCCAGCAGTTCCAGCACGTCAGCCCGCATTTTCCGGGCTAAGGGCAGGCGGTCCGCCTGCCGATCAGCTGGCGTTGATTCGGGGGCATAGTTGTCCCAATCATCCAGTCGGTTGCGCAGAGCGGCCACGTCGGGGTGGTTATCTACCCGGCCCCGGTTGCGAATTGCCTGCCAGACGATAGCTTTGCGCCCTTGGAACGGGTTCTCCGGCCCGGCTGCGTCGAGCAGCGTGTAAATGGCCCGGTTAATCTCGCCGAGATCATGGCTCGCGGTCTCCGCATAGTTTTCCCACTGTTGCCTTTGCAGCTGAAAGAAAAGGTCCAAGTAAGCTTGCTCAAGATTCAGTGGCATATGGCTTCCCCCTCCATGTAGATTTACTTGGTCTCAAGTATATAAGTTTACTAGCTTGTGGTCTATGTGCCTAGTGTTCAAGTTTGCTATAATTGATATAGGACATAGGAGTAAAAATAATTTAACTAAGGGAGTGCGTAAATTGGCGAAATATGTCGCGGAACCTTTCAAGATCAAAATGGTGGAACCATTAACACTTACTACTAGAGAGCAGCGCAAGCAGTATCTCAAGGAAGCTAATTACAATCTTTTTGCCCTGAAGAGTGACTATGTGTACATAGACATGCTGAGCGACAGCGGCAGCGGTGCTATGAGCGACAGCCAGTGGGCGGGCATGATGAAAGGCGACGAGAGCTATGCAGGCGCTCGTGGCTATTACCGCCTGATGGATGCGGTGAAGGATATTTTCGGCTACCGTTTCGCCCAGCCGGTGCACCAGGGGCGGGCGGCGGAGAAGATTCTTTACCCTTGTCTGCTCCAGGAAGGCCAGTATTCTGTGGCTAACATGCACTTTGATACTACCCGGGGCCATGTGGCGTTGTGCAACGCTACCCCGAAGGACATTGTGGTGCCCGAAGCGAAAGACACCGAAAGTTATGCCCCCTTTAAGGGCAATATGGATATCCCCGCGCTGCGAGCCTTCATTGAGCAAGTGGGTGTTGCCAAAGTTGGCGTTATTGTCATGACCATTACCAATAACACAGCTGGCGGACAGCCAGTCTCTATGGAGAATATTCGCGAGACCTCCCGGGTTGCTAACGAATATGGCATCCCTATGGTGATCGACGCCGCTCGTTTTGCGGAGAATGCTTACTTCATCAAGACCCGCGAGCCGGGCTACGCGGACAAGTCGATTATTGAAATCACGCGCGAAGCCTTTAGTTATGCTTCTGCTTTCACCATGTCGGCCAAGAAGGATGCTATTGTCAACATGGGCGGCCTGATCGGTGTCAAGGAAGATGAAGAGCTCTTCACTAAGATCCAGGGCCTCACCGTTCCTTACGAAGGCTTCATTACTTATGGTGGCCTAGCTGGACGCGACCTGGAAGCGTTGGCCATTGGTCTTTACGAAGGCATTGAACTCGATTACCTGCGCTATCGCATTGGCCAGGTGGAGTACCTGGGCGAACTGCTGCGCGAAGCCGGCGTCCCCTTCCAGTATCCAGTGGGCGGCCATGCCATCTTCGTAGACGCCAAGAAGATACTGCCCCATATTCCTTATTACCAGTTCCCCGGGCAGGCCTTGGCACTGGAGCTCTATCTGGAAGCAGGGGTGAGGGGTTGCGACATCGGCTCCTACATGCTAGACCTCGACCCAGTTACGGGCGAGCAGCCTGAGAGCGAGATGGAATTCACCAGGCTCTGCTTGCCGCGCCGAGTGTATACCCAGGCGCACCTCGACATAGTAGCCGAGGCGCTAATCAACATTCAGAAGCGGGCGGACCAAGTAAAGGGTTACGAAGTTGTTTGGCAACCCAAGGTGCTGCGCCACTTCACGGCTAAGTTGAGGCCAGTGGGGCAGTAGCTAAAATATAGCACTTAAAAAGGGCTGCGGGGTATGCTTTCGCAACATCTTAAGATGTCGTGAGAGCACATAGCAAATACCCCGCAGCCCCTTTTGCAGCCCATGTTACCGGCGGTCTAGGGGTTATAAAGCATGCAGTATTGCACCAGATCGCTATCCGGCATACGTATTCTTTCTACCAGTTCAAAATCAAAGTGCTCGTACATGCCGATGTTGCGCGGATTATGGGTTTCTAGGCTGCATGTTAAGCTTTTGCTCCGGCAACTGCTTAAGATGCGGCCCAATAGCTTGCGCGCTAGGCCATGGCCGCGATATTGCTCCTGCACAACTAAAAACTCGAGGTGAGCGCAATCATCATGCACAAAGTGCTGTACCCATTCTGAGTTCATCGTTTGCGAGGTTTGAAAAAGGCGCACAAACTGCTTTACGCCTATTTGTCGGCAGAGCGGCGTAGATTTGGCAATGGCTAGCCAGACCTGCAGTTGATATTTAAGTTGTTCCGGAAAAGTCGCCGGCTCTTTTATCTGGTGCGGTCGGTAAACGAACGCCAGCGCTTCCATGCGCTTAGAAGAGGCGAAAAGGCTGCCATAATCGTAGAGCATATCTACATAGTTTTTGAGCAGTAGCGTCAGCGCCTCTAACCGATTCGTTTTGTCGGGCAGGAGATAGCTAAAAAATGGGTCATCTTCGAACCCAGCGGCCAAAACCGGGGCCGCCTTATCGATGTCCTGCCTAGTTAGCTTCTGTAAACCCGAAGTACTGATAATAACACGCTCCAATTCTAAGGCTGAACCTAGTGCAGCCCTTAATATTACTTCTAATTTTAGTATCTTATTTAAGGGTATACCTGAACGGGGTATTTGTCAAAATGGCTGGCAGTTAGGGGGGAACGCCGCAAGAAACAGCTGGACACGTATGATAAAATGCAGGTAAGAAAGTCAAACTTGGGTTAATAACATTGGACGGCATGAAAGGAGCAATAATAATGTACGACTTTATCTTGCGGGGCGGCATTGTAGTAGATGGCACCGGTAAGTCCGGGTTTCAGGCAGATGTTGCTATTAAAGACGGGAAGGTAGCGGAAATCGCAGCAACTATTGCTGGCGCAGCCAAAGAAGTGATAGACGTTACGGGGCTAGTGGTAGCGCCGGGCTTTATCGATATCCATTCCCACTCCGACACTGTCTTTTTGCAGGATAACCGTTGTGAGGGCAAGCTGTATCAGGGTGTGACTACCGAGGTAGCTGGACAATGCGGATCAACCATTTACCCTTGCCCAGACGATCGTATGGATAATATTCGTGGATTTGCCGGCAGTGCCCTCCAGGATTTTGCCTCTAGCTCGTTCCAAGAATTCATGGATAAGGTCAAGGCGCAGGGCAAGCAAATGAGCACTAATTTGATTTCACTGATTGGGCATGGTGCCTTGCGCTGCGGCGTGATGGGCTATGAGAATCGCAAAGCTACACCCGAGGAGCTAGCAGAGATGGGGCGCTTGCTGGAGCGTGATATGCAGGCAGGGGCCTGGGGGCTCTCGTTAGGGCTCGGCTATACGCCTGGAATATCTTCCGATCAGGAGGAGCTGAATGCCTTGGGCGAGGTGGTGGCCAAGTATGGCGGTATCGTTACTTCGCATATGCGCGACCAGGGCGCTAACACGCCCACTTCCCTAGAGGAAATGTATGAAATCAACCGCCAGACAGGGGCACACGTGCATATTGCCCACTTTAAGGCTAGCGGCAAGAAGAACTGGGGGCGCGCACCAGAATTTGTCCAAAATGTAGCCGCTGCCCGTGAGGCGGGCGTTAATGTAACGGTCGACGTTTATCCTTACACTGCGGCCTCCTCCGGTATCACCAATTCCTTCCCTAAGTGGTCCATTCAAGGTGGCAAGCATATGGCTGTGGCACGCTTATTAGGTGACGAACGGCAGCAGATTATGGACTTCTTAGAAGACGCTTTCCAAACGCAAGCTGATGGCGAGGGCCTGTATATGGTCACGACGGGCGGGCGTTACCCCATTGCTGATGGCAAGACAGTGTGGGAGCTGAGCCAGGAGCTGGGGCTGAGCATGGCCGAAACCATCGCCAAGGTTACTATCGAAACAGATGCCAACTGCACCTGCATTTCCTTTGCCATGAGCGAGGAAGATGTGGATCACATGCTGTCGCAGAAAAACTTCGCCATCGGTAGCGATGGGCGGGGCCTACCATTAGCGGCGAGCGAGAATAAGGGCAAGCCTCATCCCAGAAACTTTGGCACCTTCCCGCGTTTCTTGCGCCTGG
>CALNBW010000267.1 GCA_937874815.1 uncultured Bacillota bacterium
CGTAAATGCGAAACTTTGGCTACATACCCGTATTGCATTCTTGTCCTAAAACCCGCCTGCTAGACTCAAGGTAGTCTAGTAAGGAAGGGTGTTTTGGATGAAAGACAAACAAAAAGCTGAACAGATTGCCACAGAACGAGTGCAACTATTGGCTCCCCTTTTGGCTACTGACCTAGATCCAGCCAAGGGCTAAAGAACTTAGGGGCCAGATCTCCAAGGAAACTGGCATCTCAGAGCGAACACTAAGGCGCTACCTGGAGAAATACCGCCAGGAGGGCTTTTTAGGCTTACTTCCTCAAGGACGAGGGCGTCAAGCAACCATGGCCATCACGCCAGAAATCTTGGAACAAGCCATCCTGTTACGCCGGGAAGTCCCCAGTCGTAGTGTGAACCAAATCATTCAGATTCTGGAGTGGGAAGGCCTTGTAGAAAAAGGCCAACTCAAACGTAGCACCCTCCAGGAGAAGTTAACTGAAAGAGGTTACAGCACTCGCCAAATGCGGATGTATGCCGAAACCGGTGTGGCTGCTAGACGATGGCAGCAACCCCATCGCAACCGGCTTTGGCACTCAGATCTTAAATACGGCCCGTATTTACCAATCGGACCAAATGGCTCTATGAAACAGGTGTTCTTAGTCACCTTCATAGATGACGCTACTCGTTTAGTACTCCATGGCGAGTTTTATCCAGCCATGGACAAAGCAATAATCGAAAGCTCCTTTCGGCAAGCAATCCAGAAGTATGGTATCCCAGAGGCCGTCTACTTCGACAACGGCAAGCAATACCGTACCAAATGGATGAGCCGGACTTGCTCTAAGCTGGGCATTAAACTACTGTATGCCAGGCCTTACTATCCAGAAGCTACCGGTTATGGAAAGCTAGCCGTTATGCGAAGTTAACAGATAAAGCGCCCGTTCTGCAAGCTTTTTTAACGAAAGAGCTTTTCATAATGCTTATCGTCTACCAAGCTCCTGGAGCCACTTCATCAGGTCGCTTTGCCTATGCCAGATGGGCAATTCAGAAGATGCTGTTACTTGGTAAGCATCCTCCAAAGCTTTTCGCTTAGCCGAACTATCCGCCCGCGCATAGACTTCCGTAGTCTTGACGCTAACGTGACCGAGCAGGTCACGAATATAAACTAGGTTCACACCAGCTTGCAGTAAGTGCATGGCTTTGCTGTGCCGCAAACAGTGCGGAGATACAACATCAGGGATGAGATTAGGGTAACGCTGTCGTGCATTTTCGACGTGCTTCTC
>CALNBW010000268.1 GCA_937874815.1 uncultured Bacillota bacterium
ATTGGCATGCTGGGAGCGTTCATTCTGGCACTGCACCACAATGCCGGTCGGCTCGTGGGTAATACGCACCGCTGAGTCCGTTTTATTGACATGCTGCCCACCAGCGCCACCAGAACGATAGGTGTCAATGCGCAAGTCATCCGGCGAAATATGCACCTGTTCGTCGTTATCAATTTCGGGCATCGCATCGACAGAGGCAAAGGTGGTGTGACGCCGGCCCGAGGAATCACAGGGTGCACTCCGCCCGGGGCGGTGCACCCCGTTTTCAGCACGCAAATAGCCGTAGGCTAGCGGGCCGCTAACCAACAGGGTAGCATTCTTGATGCCAGCCTCGTCAGCGCCGACATAGTCTAGCATTTCCACGCGGTAGTCGTGGGCTTCTGCCCAGCGGGTATACATGCGTAAAAGCATGGCTGCCCAATCTTGCGACTCGATGCCGCCAGCCCCGGTATGGATGCTGACAATGGCATTGCCTTGGTCATAGGGGCCGCACAGCAATACCCGCAGCTGCAGCGCGCTAACTGCTTTGGCCAAACCCTCATACTGCTGCTCTAACTCTGGCAGCAAATCGGGTTCGTCCTCGGCTTGCGCCATTGCTAGTAAATCAAGGGTCTCGCTCGTCTGCTGCTCCAGGTTGCGCACTTGCGCCACCTGCTCCCGCAAGGCGCTTGCTTCGCTGAGTAGCCCTTGGGCTGCTTTCTGGTCGCTCCAAAAGTCGGGTTCTTGTTGCAGCTTTTCAAGTTCCTCTAGGCGTGCCTGTTTTGCCGGCAGGTCAAAGAGAGTCCCTAATCTCAATTAGGATTTGCTGTTGTTCTTCTAGGTTTTTGCGCAATAAGGTTGCGTCTGCCAACATCGTTAAGACCTCCTTTGGAGCGGGCGAGATAGGATCTCGCCCCTACGGATACCCCGAACGTTATAATACACCTGTAGGGGTCGGATCCTATCCGACCCGGGCGAAATAGGGTCTCGCCCCTACGAAACGTTGCGCCCGCAGCAACGTTTATATTTCTTGCCGCTGCCGCAAGGGCAAGGGTCGTTGCGCCCTATTTTGGCACTGCTGCTACGCGCAGGCTCGCCTGCCGGTTGCGGTGCCGTCGTGCGCGTGGGACGCGCCACGGCCCGTGCCCGCGGCGGTTGGTTAACCTGCACATGATAAATAAGGCGGGTCACGTCATGCTTAATCTCATTGACCATGAACTCAAACATATCATAGCCTTCCAGTTGGTATTCGACCAACGGATCTTTCTGCCCATAGGCCCGCAAGCCGATGCCGTCGCGTAGCTCGTCCATAGCATCCAGGTGCTGCATCCAACGCGTATCCACCACCCGCAGCACAACCACCCGTTCCACGTCACGCATCACATCGGCACCAATTTCTGCCTCGCGGTCAGCGTAGGCCTGCTTAGCAAAGTCTTCTACTGCCTCGGCTAAGCCATTGCGGGTGAGGTCTGCCCAGCTATCTAGATCAATTTCGGCGGCCGTAGGCATATATTCGCTCAAAGCCTGCTGCAGGGCAGCCAGATCCCACTCTTCGGGGTAGACGCGCTCTGGGGCATATTCATCGACCAGTTGAGCGATCACATCTTCCACCATCGCCTGCACTGTTTCGCTCATGTCGCCACCAGTAAGCACCTCACGCCGCTGGGCATAGATCACTTCGCGCTGCTTGTTCAGCACATCATCATATTGTAAAACGTGCTTGCGGATATCAAAGTTCCGTGTTTCTACCCGCTTCTGCGCATTCTCAATAGCCTTAGTCAGCATGCCAGCTTCCAGCGGCATATCGTCCTCCACGCCGAGCCGATCCATCAAGCCCGAAACGGTGTCAGACCCAAAGAGGCGCATCAGGTCATCTTCTAAGGAAATAAAGAACTGGGAAGAGCCCGGGTCGCCCTGACGCCCGGCACGGCCGCGCAGCTGGTTATCAATGCGGCGTGATTCGTGCCGCTCGGTGCCTATTACATGCAGCCCTCCCGCGGCCAGAACCTGCTCGCGCTCTGCCGCACAGGCCTGCTCCATTTCGGTCAACACCTGCTGGTACAGGGCCCGTACCTTAGCAGCTTCTTCATCAGCTTCACCGTAATCAAGGGCGGCCACCAGTTGCTCATGGGGAATATCGCGCTTAGCCATTTCGGCCCGCGCCAAGAATTCGGGGTTACCACCCAGCAAAATATCGGTACCGCGGCCGGCCATGTTAGTGGAAATAGTTACGGCCCCAAAGCGACCGGCCTGAGCAATAATTTCCGCTTCCTTTTCATGGTACTTAGCATTCAGCACTTGGTGAGGCACGCCGCGCTTCTTGAGCAGGCTGCTCAGCACTTCCGATTTCTCAATAGAAATGGTACCCACCAATAGCGGCTGCCCCGTAGCATGACGCGCCACGATTTCTTCAACAACAGCCTCGAACTTGCCTTTTTCCGTTTTATATACGACATCGACCATGTCATCGCGAATCATGGGCTTGTTCGTGGGAATCACCAAGACATCAAGGCCATAGATATGGCGCAACTCGTCCTCTTCCGTCATCGCGGTACCCGTCATACCTGCCAGCTTGTCATACATGCGGAAGTAGTTCTGGAAAGTGATACTCGCCAATGTCTGGCTTTCGCGCTCGATTTTTAGCCCTTCCTTAGCCTCGATAGCTTGATGCAGACCAGCGCTATAGCGGCGCCCAAACATTAGACGGCCAGTAAACTCATCGACAATGACGATCTGACCCTCGTGGACAACATAATCACGGTCACGTTTCATCAGGGCTTTGGCGCGAATGGCTTGGTTGAGGTAATGCGACAAATCATCATTAGCGACATCATAAAGGTTCTCCACCCCCAGGGCCTGCTCTGCCTTGGCAATGGCTTGCGCTGTGGGGGCCACCTGCTTGGCTTTCTCGTCTACGGTATAATCTTCTTCCTCGCGGAAGCGCGCCACCAGGGTGGCGAAACGATGGTAGAGGTCAGTCGACTGCTCGCCCTGCCCGGAGATAATCAGCGGAGTGCGGGCCTCGTCAATTAAGATACTATCTACCTCGTCCACGATGGCATAGTGTAGACCGCGCTGCACCAGCTGATCGGGCTGAATAGCCATGTTATCGCGCAGATAGTCGAAGCCGAGTTCGTTATTGGTAGCATAAGTGATATCGGCGCGGTAAGCCTGATGCCGCTCGGCAAAGCTCATGTCATGCAGAATGACCCCGACCGATAGCCCTAGAAAGCGATAAATCGGGCCCATCCACTCGGCGTGAAAACGAGCCAGGTAATCGTTGACAGTGACGATGTGCACGCCCTTACCCGCCAGAGCATTCAAATAGGCGGCTAAAGTGGCTACTAGGGTCTTGCCCTCACCGGTCTTCATCTCGGCAATACGCCCTTGATGCAAGGCAATACCACCGAGGATTTGCACATCAAACAGGCGCTTGCCTACCGTGCGGCAACCGGCTTCGCGCACCACGGCATAAGCCTCGGGCAACAGATCTTCCAGTGTCGCGCCTTCTGCCAAACGCGCTTTGAACTCCGCCGTCTTGGCGCGGAGGGCTGCGTCACTAAGCGCCTGCATGTCCGGCTCCAGCTGGTTGACGATGGTCAGTGCCTTTTCCATACGCTTTAACCCTTTGCTGTTTTGATCGAACAGATTACGAAAGATGCCGAGCAAAATCGCTCACCTCGATTCATAAATTAAACATAATTACCCTCGCGTGTATAATATATCCCCGGGGCGCAACACGGTTGAACCGGGCAACGGGGCCCCAAACCACTTCCCACCGCTTTGCACCCCGATTACTTCTCCTTCCAAACCACCGCTTAAGAATGCCTCGCGCAAACTGCGCCCGGCCCAGACATGTCCTAACTCTATCGTCTGGCTATTATAGGCTACCGGTAGCTGCACCTGCCCATCAGCAAAGCGCAGTGTATCTACTAATGACCACATGCTGCCAGCGACCAGCGAATGGCCCCCCAAAATAATGGGAATGGGAGCATTGAAGGCGGCCGCCGTCAATTCCTCCACAAAAGGCTGCTGAATGCTATCCAGCCAGCCCAGGTCCGAAGCAAAGCGTTGCCCTTCTGAAAGACTGAGGCGAAAATGGGCAAAAATGATGCGAGTATCAATGAAAGCAGCGTCGGCAATAGAACTAATATAGTCAATCAGCCCCTGGGGCGATAGCTGCTCCAATAAAAACGCTAACAGCGAATGCACTTCACCCCGCTCCGCCCGCCCCATAGCACGCATACCCCGCTCTTCCGAAATCACCCGTAAGTGTGAGCGGTAATACATCCCGATATGCTGCATCGTCCAGGGGTTTACCCGGCCGGCCAGAAAGATATGGCTTTCAGGCGACGCCAGATGGTTAAGCGCCTGCCGCAGGCGGGAGTTATCCCAGTTTAAGGCGGCAATAGCCTGCCGTGTATATGGCTCAACCCGCGGGGAAAGCGACATGACCAGTACGTCGCTGGGGGTATCAATATCAAAATGCACGCCTACCGAATGGGGTAAGAAAATCCGCTCTAAGCCCGCCCCCTGCCGCAGGCGCGTGGGCAAAATATTGTCGTTGTCCGGCAGGTCAATTTCATTGATAGCTTTAGCGGGAGTAAAGGCCACTATATCGGCCGATTGCGGATTATTGGTATAGACGACATTCTTGCGCAGGCGTAGATCGCGCGCCATTTGGCGGAACTCGTCGGCTGTCAGGAAAGGGCAAGAGGCACCACCCATATAAATAACGCCATCAAGCTGGCCCTGATTAATCACGTACTGCAGGCAGCGGCCAAAATGGAAAGGAGATGCTTCCGGCACCACAACGGCCCCAAGGGCTGCCGCCGCCGTCGCTAATTCAGGATAGTTAGTAGATAGGTAAATCACATCTATTTCCGGGATATGGCGCAGCTTAGCGATAGCGTCTAAAGTCATGCCTCGGCGCACGCTGACCATCTGTTGCTCAACGAGATCGGTAGGCTGCCCGCCTTCCAAAATAACGACGCCGACGCGCTCTCTATACATAGTGCTCATCCTTTCCTGCTGCCCGCACTGGCCCTGATGCTGTTTTAAACAAAGCCCCAATTTATCTCCTTTAGATAGTATCAGACAAAGAGCTTAAGTGCTAAACTCTATGGCGCTATTCTGCCATACGGTAGGGGGGATCCTATCCTGCCCTGGGCCGGACAGGGTCCGGCCCCTACAAGAGCATTGGTTATCCCTATAATTTTCGCCGCACAGGCAAACCACTCCTGCTTGCGCAGCAAACATTAACGCCGAAGGCGCTACTAAGGCAAACAGAGCCGGCCCTGCGGCCGGCTCTGTTAAAACTATCCCTTGTTTAATTTTGAGGTTCTATCAGCCCGTAATTGCCGTCTTTGCGTTTGTAAACAACCGCAAACCGCTCGGTCTCGGCATTCATAAACACAAAGAAATCATGGTTAAGTAGGTTCATCTGCAAAACAGCTTCCTCTACCGGCATCGGCTTCATCGGGAATCGTTTGGAGCGTACAACCCGTGGCCCATCGTCTTCAAGAGTAGCAGGGCTGGCTGCCCCATTCTTGTAGCCATTAGTACGTAGGCGGCGCGAAATGCGGGTCCTGTAACGCTCGATTTGCTTTTCTAGCTTGTCGGCGACCAAATCAATAGAGGCGTACATGTCGGGGCTGGATTCCTCTCCACGCAGGATCAAACCGTCAACCATGGCAGTGACCTCTACTGTGTGGCGGTCCTTCTCAACCGTCAGCATCACTTGTGCTTCGACCGGCCGATCAAAGTACTTACCGAGCCGTTCGACCTTCTTGGTTGCATAGTCCCGCAGGGCATCAGTTATCTGGATGTTCTTTCCCCTAACAGTGATCTGCATACGACCAACTCCCTTCGCGGCTTTCTGTTAATAGTATTCTACAAGACCGCGTAAGAATCCTGTTAGCCAAGCTAAATCTACACAAGTATCCATAATACTGTGTACAGGCGCCAAAATATTAATGCCCCAGGGCTAAACACCCTGGGGCAGAAGGCAAAAAGGCAAAGGGCACATTAACAATGCGCCCCTACATTATCAACTTAGAGCTTGTTCACGTTAGCAGCCTGCGGACCACGCGGGCCGTCGACTACATCAAACTCAACCTGCTGGCCTTCATCGAGAGTCTTGAATCCTTCGCCTTGAATGGCGGAGAAGTGCACGAAAACATCTTCGTTGCCTTCCGAAGTGATGAAACCGTAGCCCTTCTTCTGGTTGAACCATTTTACAGTACCGATCATGTTAGGACATTCCTCCTAAAGTTAATACAGCGCCTAAGCGCAAATTCACTATACCACCCCATTAGCTGGAAGTCAAACCGAATCCGCCCCTCTTGTGGAACAATTTTATCCATTAAAGAGTGCACCCACCAGCCCCCTCCAATAGAACCGTAGGGTCGGACCCTGTCCGACCCTCGGGCACGCGACTCACCCAAGCGAAATGGCATGAGCTTTACAAAAAACATTGACAGCGCACCCCGTTTTGGTATCGTATATGGTGATAGGAACTCAAGGAGGTGACTGCTGATGACCAATAACGAAGCCTTTCTCGGCTATAGCGTTACCCTAACTAACCTATTACCGGAAGCACCGGAAGATGGTGGCGGCTGGTTAGCAGAAATCATGGAACTCCCAGGGTGCTACTCGGATGGTGAAACACCGGAGGCCGCCTTAAGCAGTCTCCGCGAGCTTTTACCTTTCTGGTTGCAGGTGGCATCGGAAGAAAAGAGACCTATCCCCTCACCACAGACTAAAGCTAGTGTGCAATTTAGCGGCAAGTTCACCCTGCGGGTGCCCAAATCCCTGCATCGACATTTAACCCTACGGGCAGAAGCAGAAGGAATAAGCCTAAACCAGTACATCCTTACTTTGATCTCCTATGCTGAAGGCGCGCAGCTGTTGGCTCAGGAAGAGCTTTCAGCAACCCGGATAGCCGAATCTGCACATTCACACATGCTGCCTGCAAAAGACTCCTAACAGCCAAAGGCCATCCATCCCGGGTGGCCTATTTCTGCTTATCTATAAATCTGGCATCGTGCGGCTGCGGTGCATTTTTATATGCCCGCATGGCCGTTTGGCCACGCTGCACGTTACTCATCTCGCCCCGCAGACCCTGCATGGCCTGCCGCACTTCTGCCTCGCACTTAGCGTCAATCGCCTGAATTTCTTCTGCTACTTCACGCAGCTGCGCCAGCGCTCGCTCCAACGGTGCCACAACTGCCTCCGGCAACCTCAAACGCAGATTGCTCAGATTGGCCTCCGGCAAAGCCAAATCAGTTGCCAGCCCCTGGGCGGCGACCTGCGCCTCTGCCGCCAGACCATTGATTTCATCGGCCAAACCCTGCCGTCGCTCCAGAATCTCACTGAGTACCGTAAAATTGCTTACTGCCACACACTTGGCCTGTTCGTTAGCAAAGGCCAGCATACGCTGAAAGCAGACTAGTTCCCTCGTATAGATACCGACTAATTGTTCCATTTTAGTGGTTGGCATCGGCTGCTCCCGCCTGGCGTCGCGCTAACATGATCGCCTCTACCCAAGTGCTGCGCAAATCACGCACCATATTCACAATCTCATCAACGATGGCTACATCCTTAGCCAAGTTAGCATCCAAGGCGCGGCGATATAGATATTCATAGAGCAAACTCAGCTGCTCAGCAATCTCCCCCGCGTCATCGTTGACCGAGAACTGCAACTCGCTGATAATATCCTGCACCCTGATTAACGCCGCATTAGCACCCGACACATCGTTCTTCTCAATGCACTCTTTGCCCTGCAGACAAAATTTGATGACTCCATCATAAAGCATTAGAATTAGCTGTTCTGGCGCGGCCGTCTGCACCTGCGTTTGGCGGTACTGAGCATAAGGGTTAGGCATCATCTTTACTCACCTACCTACTTTTTGGGCTGACTATACATGCTGTTAAGTTGACCCACCTGTGCCGTCAACCAGTTGCCCTGTGACTGCATGGAAGACAGGGCCTTCTCCAAGGCAACAAACTGGGACACGAGGCGCTCTTGCCTAAGCCCCAGGCGGTATTCCATTTTCTCTACCTGATCTTTCAGGTCCTTAATCTGCCTGTCGTAGCTCTTGTCCTTTTCCGTCAGGATACCATCGCCGGCACGGGTGAAGTCGCGAATGTAGCTTTCTAGGTTAAGAAAGATCCCGCTATTCTTAGTAACCTGTTCCCCATTTTCTTCTACTGTGGTGACCTTATACAGCAGCTCCTTGACAGCCAATGGATCCTCTTTGAGAGCCTCTTCCAGTTTAGACTTATCCAAGGTTAGCTTACCC
>CALNBW010000269.1 GCA_937874815.1 uncultured Bacillota bacterium
TGATCCTTATCCAGGGATAGCTATAGGCAGCTCGGCCTACTATCGCTCCTATTCCTTGCCTCCCTCGCTCCTTGATTTATGGGCCCAACACGCTTGCGTATGACACATGGCCCTTGCCAGCTAAGCTAATCGGCTCCGTGGCTACAGTATCGGGCCACGCGCGCGCGAGCAGGACCACGACCTTTATCAGCAATCTCCGGCCATCCCCGTGGCTGGTGGTGCTCTACAGCACCCAGCCGAGTACCCAAGCATGCAGGAGCGTGATTCCGACCATCTGTAGTTCAACACGCGCCATTTCTTGTTTGACCGTGGTATTTTGCCGGTAGGCCAACAGGGCTCCGAGGAGCGCCAGCAATGCGGTCCAAGCAAAGCGCTGGCTAATAAGGGTGAATGTTAGTGCCACTGAAGCAGCAAGCAGGAAATAAGCCACAACAACTAGACGCGCCGTTTGCGGCCCGGAGCGCGCTGCGACTAAAGCAACTGTGGTGCATTTGGGTGGCGAGGCCTGTAAATCACGGCACCAATCAGGCAGGTGATGCTGCATCAGCCAAGCAATTGAAAGCAAGCCATGCGCAATTGCTGCGGCTAAGGGGAAAAAATCGAGGTGCCCCTGTAACCCCTGGTAAAAGGCCAGGCTACAAGCCACTATGGCCGGAAAGGCCGCTAGCCACTCGCCTAAAAAGGGCGCATAAGCCAGGCGCCAAGGCGCGTGGCTGTAGGCGATGGCACCCCAGATGCCAATAAGCAGGTAAACATACATGAGGAAGCTATCTGTCTGGCGAAAAGTGAGGGCTAACACGAGGAATAAACTAAGAACAGCAATAGGTAGCAATTGCTGTGGAGATAAATAGCCTTGCTGCAGTGCGCCGCTGCCTCCCGACCAGACCTCATTACTTTCTCTGTCTGTGCCGCTTTGCCAGTCTGTCCTGTCGTTCAGACTATGGGCCAACCAGCCCTGCACCAAAACAGCTATAGTCAGCAAGCGTAGCAGCCGACCCAGGGAAATACCCGTGCCAGTGCGCGCTGCCAGCCCGACAGCTAGCACGCATGCGCCACCGGACCAGGACAATACCGGTAGGGGGCGCAGCAGTAACCATAGCCCCTTCAGCTGCTTGCTTCCCTCAATCATCTGCTGCGGCTCCCTAGGAGACACGGTTGAGCACAAAGTCAGCTATGGATAGCAATGCGGCCTTAGCCTCATGTTCAGGAGCGCCCATGAGGCTGTTCTTAGCGATAGTAATCAGCTCGGCTGCTCGCTTTTCCGCAAAGGCCAGGGAACCTGCCTCTTGCATGCAGGCCAACACCAGGCCAATATCGTAATCGCCACGACTTTTGATCAGAGCGCCCAGCTCTTCGCGGCGCGGATGAACCGTTAAAGTGTGAATTACCGGAAGAGTAATCACCCCATCACGTAAGTCGTGCCTGGTAGGCTTGCCCACAGTCTGCGTTGCTCCGGTAAAATCGAGCAAATCATCTTTTACCTGATAAGCTAACCCCAGATTCAAGCCATAGGCATGTAATGCTTCTGGGTCTAGGGGGTTACCAGGACTATAAAGCGCCCCCAAGCGGCAGCACTCGCCGATAAAAGAGGCCGTCTTGCGCCGAATGCGCTCCCAGTATTCAGCTTCGGTTACAGTGATATCGTAGCTACGGTCGAGTTGCTCCAGTTCCCCTTCCACCAGACTACCAATCACATCCGAGATAACCTTCACTGTATCCATACCAACCTGGCGCGCCAGATCTAGCGAGCGGGCGAAAAAAAATCTCCTAATAGAACGGCTACCTGATTACCATAGATAGCATTTGCTGAAGGCTGTCCTCGTCGCAAAGAAGATTCATCCACAATATCATCATGCACTAAGGAGCCCAAATGGACTAACTCCAACGCCGCGGCAGCCTGCACCACTTGTCGGGTTTCAGCCTGCCCTAATTTCGCAGCCAAAATCGTCAACAACGGACGCAGCCGTTTGCCACCGGCTTTAACGAAACGGGTGGCGGCGTCTCGCAACAGGGGGGTCAGCGTGCTAACTGCCTGCCGCATTTCTTGATCAACTGCCGCCAACTCAGCTTCCGCCGGGCGGTAAACTGCCTGCAAATCTGAAACCATGTTTGCACCTCCCCAGTCCTACCCTCTAGTATCGGCCGCGGGAGATGCAGTTATGCCGCCTGGCAGACTAAATTAGCCCGGCCTCAATATGATCGATTACAGCCTTTGCGGCTAGGGGCCGGCCCAATTGGGCCGCCCGCTGTCCTAAGATTGCCAGTCGCTCTTTATCTGCCAGCAATTGGGCCATCTTGGGGCCGGCATGTTTGTCAGCCGGCAAGCGGATAGCGCAACCCTGCTCCGTTAGCCAACGGCTATTACGGTCCTCCTGACCAGGAATGGGTGAGATGATCACTATCGGTTTCCCCTGACTGAGGGCCTCGGCCGACGTAACCCCTCCAGGCTTAGTCAGCACCAGATCGGCGGCGGCCATCAATTCATGGACAAAGTCAACAAAGCCATAAACATGGAAAGTGTTGCGCCAATAACCGTGTTGCAGCTCACTATGTAGTATTTCGTTGCGCCCAGTAACCACTAAGGCTTGACTCGCTTCGGCGCTTGCGTCAAAACGCTCTACGACCTCTTTAATCTCTCCTAACCCCAGCGAGCCTCCCATCACCAAAACGGTGGGTAAGTCAGCCAGCCCGTATTTGGCCCGAACTGCTGCCGGGTCCTGCTTCTCGGCGAACTTGGCTAAAATGGGAATACCGGTAGCCGCTACCTGCGACCGGGGCACACCAAATTCATCCATCAGGTAGGCCAATTGCTCGTGGGCAATGCAATAGAGATCGTTGCCCTCATGCACCCAATAGGAGTGTACCGTATAGTCAGTAATCACTGTAGTCAGATGCTGCTCTATGCGCTGCCGTTGTTTTAAGGTGCCCATGAGGCCGGCAGCGAAGGCATGGGTGCAGATAATAGAGTGCGGGGAATAATCGCGAACTACTTTAGTCAGGGCGCGGGATAGCAGGCGATAAGGGAGGTTAGCCAGGTCTACAGCAGCTTCACCCCCCTCTGTTTTCTCATAAAGCTTGCCGTAAACTCGCGGGGAAAACTTGAGTAATCCTAAGTAGCCTTCTAGGACTAATTTATTCAGGATCGGACTAATATAACTGATTGTATCTACGATAGCAACCCGCGCTTTGGGGTAGCGCCGCAGAATCTCTTCCTGCAGAGCACGCGCCACTTGGTCGTGACCGGCTCCTACTGACGCTGAAAATATGAGGGTATCCATGCTGTAATCACTCCCTAAAAAGCCCTCAGTATGTTAACCAGGGGGGCTGTCGCAAAATGTTTTCTTAGACATACGCGACAGCCCCTAAGCTATGCGCGCTTGGCTGCAACGGTGCCAGCTATCGCTTTTACCCGGGCGATGTCCTGGGCATAGTCTCGATAAGTCTCCACGGGAGTCTCCAAGTTCCACGATAACTGCTTGATAAAGGGATGGTTCAGCAGGTTAGCAAAACCAACCTCTCCAATCTCACCCTCGCCAATATTGGCATGACGATCTCGCCTGCTGCCACTGGGCATCCTGCTATCGTTGAGATGTAGCACTCTAACTTGTTCTAGGCCAACAGTTTGGTCAAGATCATCAACTAGGCGTTCAACTTCTGCGGCCTGGGTAAAATCATACCCTGCCGCAAAGAGATGGCAAGAATCTAAGCAGACACCTACCTGCGCCGGGCGGCCCAGCCCGTGCCAAATGGTAGCAATCTCAGCTATACTGCCAATCTCATTACCCTGCAAAGCCATCGTTTCTAACAACAGACAGGCAGAACTATCACCGGCCGCCAGGGCGCGATCAAGCAGCCTGATAATGCGCTCCAGGGCCAGCTGCCGCTCGCCCCCGGAACTGCCAGGATGCACTACTAAGTACTCGATCTGAAGGGCCGACATGCGCCGGAGGTCATCGGCCACAACCTTGCCGGCAAAACTGATCAGCCTTTCCTCGTCGCTAGCGAGGTTGACAGTATAGGGCAGATGCCCACAAACTTCAGCTATATCAGCTTCCTGACGCGCTTTTAGCCACCGAGCGGTCTCCGGCTCGCCAATAGTGCGGGCCGCGCCACCCCGTGGGTTACGGGTGAAGAACTGAAAGGTATTGGCACCGATTTCTAATGCTTGCGGCACAACCTTGTCGATACCCTTGGCTATAGAGAGGAACGCGCCTAACCTAAGCATGGCGTCTCCTAGCCCAGTATTTCGCGCAGGCGAGTAGCAATATATGTTACGAGCGGCTGCTCGGCAATATTCACTCCGCCAGCAAAATCCGGCTGTAAGCGGAAAAAATTAATAATCAGGGCGTTAGGCCTGACGTAAGCCTCATCTAGATGAAGAGGCGCGAAGTAGGCCGTAATGGCGTGGTCCTCCGCAAACTCTTGGGAGAGCTCGCGCGCTAGCCCATCCAGATTGAGCTGCTTGATCGGCTGAGCCATTTCCGCCGTCAGCCCCAAGTCTTCTAACATCCAGAGGTTATTGTTGAAAAAACGGCCTTCCTTACGGTTAGCTGGGCGAATTGGCTCCCGATTGGAGATACCGCTGAGGATTTTGCGCACCGATTCAGCAGTGAATTCATCATCGTAAACCAGGCGCAGGGCTGGGAGTTCTGCCAGGTTATTGAGAAACTGCTCGTTAGCTTTCTCTTTGTCCTTAGTAGCATCCCAAAAATAAAGCATGGCCTCGATGGCTTCCAAATTGGTTTTAATAGAAATCAATCTTAGCACCTCATTTCCTCGTTACTCGCAACGCCAAGGCATTGCAGGTAGTCGCCGTAGGCAAAGAATCTGCGTGACCAGTTCATTATATCACTATCAGCAAACCAGCTCAGCAAACTTACTTTTCTGGCACAAAACCCGGCTCAGGTGGCTCTGAGCTGGCCTGCTCAATCTTCTCTTCGAAATAACGCAATTCCCCCACCATACGCTCCAACCACTCCAGACTGGTCGCGGTCAGCTGGCTATTCACCTGCTCGTCTGGGATCTGCCAAACCCCCACCAGGTTCTCCAACGTTTCTTGCATACGGTAACGGCAAGCCTTGCGATACTGTTCGTCATTCATGTAATCAGTCATAGTCGCCCTCCCCGGCTACAATTTTGCTAATAGGTTTCCCCATCAGCTCCTAGAATCTGCGGGAAGTCTACGCACACAAAAAGGGCCACCCAGCTTAGTGGATGGCCCCGTTGTTTGTGGCTCTATTTATGGTCGCTGCAATGCAGCATGCAGGTCCTTTAGGTGCTGTCTAATAGTAATGTTCTGCGGGCAGGCCGCTTCGCATTGGCCGCACTCGACGCAAAGATCAGCACCCATCTTCTCCTCTATCATGCGCCCGTAATTCTTAGCTACATTTTCCGGGTTCAGGTTATAGATAGACGCCTCATTGTACATTGAGAACAACCGTGGAATCGCTACCCCGGCTGGGCAGGGCATGCAATAATCGCAGCCGGTGCATTTAACCTTGGTACGGTTCAAATAGAACTCCTTAGCTTGGTCAATAATCGCTAGTTCCTGCTCAGTCAAAGTGTTCGCGCCTGCGTCTGCGGCTACCCGCAGATTCTCCACCACATGATCCATCATGCTCATGCCGCTCAGCACCACCGTGACCTCCGGCTGGTTAAGCACCCAACGCAGCGCCCACTCGGCCGGAGTACGCTTGATAGGCGCTTGCTCCCAAATGGCCTGTACTTCCTCAGGTACGTTGTTGGTAAGACGCCCACCCCGCAGCGGCTCCATAATGACTACTGCTAAGCCTTTACTAGCAGCATAGCGCAGCCCCTCTAGCCCCGCTTGATACTCCTCGTCCATATAGTTGAGCTGAATCTGGCAGAAATCCCAATCAAAAGCATCAACAATTTCCTTAAAAACAGGCAGCTCATCATGGAAAGAGAAGCCGGCATGCTTAATGCGGCCATCAGCAAGGGCCCGGCGCACAAAATCTAACACGTTTAGATCGTAAGCAGCCTGCCAGCTTTTGGCGTTTAGCGCATGCAACAAATACATGTCAACATAATCAACCTGCAGACGTTCCAGCTGCTCGTTAAGCAGCTTATCGAAATCCTCGTGGGTCTCGGCCAGCCAAACCGGGCACTTAGTAGCCAACTTGACTCGTTCACGGTACCCATCCTGCAAGGCTCGGCCTACGAAACTCTCACTCTTACCACCATGGTAACCGTAGGCTGTATCTACATAATTGACGCCATGGACAATGGCATGGCGCACCATCCGCGTTGCTTCGGCCTCGTCAATCTTAGCTGTATCCCCATCTATGATCGGCAAACGCATGCAACCAAAACCTAACGCTGAAACCTCGAAATCGAGCTTACCAAACTTTCTATATTGCACTTTGTCATCCCCCTTTTTCAAAATACACTCCTAGATTGATTCTACAGCATCTGCCGCAAATCCTTTCGCCTAGCGAAAATTGTACTCTAGCCTTCCTCTGAGTTCAATAAATCTAACACTACCTGCAAAGCATCTGCGCCTGGAGGAACCAAGATATCAGGAACAGTGCCAACTTCATAATTGGAGGTGCCATCCGGGTTAAGCATCATTTTCAACGGGAAACGGACGATCAGGCCGCTGTTAGGCAAGGCGAACGGCAGGGGATCTCCACTGCCACCGTCACCGGCAGTGGCCTGCCCCACTAAGGTAGCCCAGCCGGTTGCTTTGGCAAAGGAAGCAAATGCTTCTGCCGCCGAGAAGACCTTGTCATCCACCAACAGATAAACTTCACCTTGGAAACCCACTGAGTTGCCAGCTTCCACGAGATTTATGGGCTCACTGAAATACCTAAAATCAGTTTGTAGCTCTGGCGGATAGTCAAGCCCCGAAGGTAGCTCTGCAATAGGTCTTAAGGCGGCAATCTCCTCGGGCTGCATAAAACTCATCCCATATTCACCGCCACGCAGCGCAGTACGCATCACTGCCTGCAAAGGCTCGGCCAGTAAAGGGGCAAGAATATTATTGCGCCAGTAAAAATCAGAACCACCGCTATTGCCACGAATATCGATGATTAAGTAAGGATAAGAACTAACATCTTGCAGGAACTGTAGGATCTTGGGTTGATCAGCCTCAATATTATCGTGCGCAAAACTAGTAACCCGTAAATAGGCGATCTTATCAGGTTCAATGACCCCGGTTCTTAGCCCACTAGGTTGTGTCTTACCGCCCATAGCTTGCTCGCAAAAATGTTTACCCCAATCCGCATAGCGCTCTTGTACTAGAGGTTGATTCAGCGTTTCTACCCAGGGGGCCAACTGAGGAAGCGTGTTAACGTGTTCTACATAAGTAGCTACCATATATCCATATGCTGGCGGGGTAATAACCCCCGTATGCCCCTGCCTCAACTCGGCCACAATGGCACTTAGCCTTTTCGCAAATTGCAGGTCAGTGCGGGTGCGCTGCAGTCGCTTGGCATATGCATCTTGCCGCGCCAGCCAGTCGAACCCGTTCTTACGCTCCATAACGCCGAAATAAGGGTAATTCTCTTCCAGCATGCCGACCAGTGCTTGCCAATCCTCTAACTTCTCTTCTGCTGTTAGTTGCCCAGTTGGCGTACAAGCTACCGTTCCTAGCAGCAGGCTTACGCAAAGCAGAATGAGAGAACCGATATATAGGCTACGCCGAACCCGCGTGCTTAGCCGACTATCAGAATTGACTGCGCGACACTTCATTTCATCCCCTCCTGGCTTAGTATTTGTGGAAAACACGTCCAGCTGCTTGTAAGGCAGCTTATCTACTCTAGCCTTCATCTGAACTCAGTAGATCTAGCACGACCTGCAAAGCATCTTCACCTGAAGGAACCAAAATGTCGGGAACAGTGCCGACTTCATAATTGGAAGTACCATCCGGGTTGAGCATCATCGGAAAGGGAAACCAGACAAGCAGACCGCTGTTAGGTAAGGCAAAAGGCAGTGGATTCCCACTCCCACCGTCACCAGCGGTGGCCTGCCCCACTAAGGTAGCCCAACCTGTTGCTTTGGCAAAAAAGGCAAAGCCATCTGCCGCTGAAAAAACCTTATTATCTACCAGCAGGTAGACCACCCCCTGG
>CALNBW010000270.1 GCA_937874815.1 uncultured Bacillota bacterium
AACGGTAATACGACTATCCAGGATTTCGAGGACATTGCCAAGGCGTTCAAAGGTTGGCGTGATGACATTGGTAGGGGTATTGCAGAGCTAGGGTTCTTTACTTGGTGGCGCGAGCCAGATTACCGCGACGACTACCGCGAGTTGTGGGAACTGGAGCAGAAGCTATCTTCGCCTGGCCGGGCACAGAGGTTTGAACTCCTGTCCACCTGGCGGCTGGCGCGGGATGAGGCTTACGCGAAATGGGCGGCGACACTTCCGCCGAAAGTCTGCCAGATTACCTTCTTCGGCATGGAGGACAATACGGACTGGTTTATGCGACGTAAAGGCGGATTTAGGGATCAGATTCTCGCAACTGACCGCTGTCTGGAGGCGGGCATCGCTCCCCGTTGGCAGCTATTTCTGTCAAAACGTAACTTAGGCGAACTTGACGAGTTTACTAAGCTGATTGACGACATGAAGCTGCATGAGCGATGTGGGACAATCGGGCAGAAATTCGAAGTTTTCATCGGCGGCATGTCTCCTGAGGGTAGTGGATATGAGATCGATGGCATTCGGCTAGAGGAAAACGACATTGAGCACATACCGAAGCAGCTCCTTGGCATCAGTCGCGAAGGTATTGGATTACTCGGCGAACCAGAATATAGGTTGCTTGACCTTCTTCTGCAGGACGATAACCCGCCACGTATGAGTACGGACATTGCTTGTCTTGCCGTAAACGCCGATTTCGACGTCTATCCGAATATCGCCGAACCGACTGAGTGGTGGCGGCTCGGCAATCTGAAAACCGATGGGGTTGCTAAGATCCTGAAGGCGTATAGGGACGAAATGACGCCGGGCATGACTGCCAACCGCACCATTTCCGTCAGAGAACTTGCACAGCGGTATGGCGATACAAGCAGTAAGAAGCTCTACAGTACAGGCGACCTGATCTGTCGCCTTATGCACCAGTGGGGTGAAGATTACATCAGCCAAAGGTCGAGCCGAACATGATTTATCGGGCCTAGCGCCTATGCATCTTGAATGAGTCAGAAGACCGGTCAGAAAATGCTGAAGAAGTCCCCTGTGACCGAAAGGAGTCCGCGGGTATTGTTGGGCCAGCCGCGGTTCAGACAAGCATGCCTTCGCTTGTTCGATTTGCTCTTTTCACACAGCCTAACAGTGACCTTGGCAGGTGTTTCTGGGCTATTACGTAGCAAGGGACGTAGTAGCGTCCCTGAGGATTCCGCAAAAGAACGGAGGGAGGGGATCTGACATGTTAGAAGTGAAGCCAACTCAGCATGAAATCCTGACCTTATTGGGTAAGGACAGCTATGAGATGTGGAAAACGGTGTGCCATTTCATCTCGGATAACTATAAGATGGATACTATTTGGGATGATGGTGGCAAATATGGTGCCTATGAACATAAGTTCCGCAAAAGCGGGAAGACACTCTGTACGCTCTATGCGAAAGAAAAAGAGCTAGTAGTGCTGATTATCTTAGGGAAGGCAGAGAGAGAAAAGTTCGAGGAGGAAAGAGTGAACTTTTCCCTAGAGATGCAGGCCATCTATGATGAGGCCACAACGTATCACGATGGTAAATGGATGTACATAAAAGCCACAGACTCTCGCCTGTTCTCAGACATTGTTAGACTGCTGGTTATCAAGAGGAAGCCTAATAGAAACATCACGATGTGTGGTTACGTCTGTGATATGTGTAAAGCATTTGCTCCAAACATTAAGAGGAACGATGAAAGGGAACACCTTTCAGCTCTATGGAAGAAATACTACAACCTCAATTTTTCTCCAGAGAATATATACTGTGAAGGGTGCCGCAGCACGAAGGCAGATGCCAAACGCATCGATAATAACTGTCCAGTTAGGGCCTGCGTACTGCAGAACAAGGTTGACAATTGTAGCGCCTGTAGCCAGTATCCGTGTGCGGTCTTCAAAGAAAGACAGGGTCTGTCCTATGAAGAGGCTAGAGAAGAACAGGGCACCTCTTTTTGTGAAGCAGAGTACGAGGAATATATGCTGGCCTATGATAACAAATCCAGATTGGATAGGCGGTGCAATTCAGCCGGCAGATGTGGTACGCTGCTGTAATTTGTCTGTGACATAAGCCTTATATTAAGTAGTGATGCACAATAGGTAGCAAAACAGTTGGCTTGAACTTAGTGCTTAGATAATGCGATACTGTTCACCCCTGACAACTATGGGGGCGAAGCCATGGATGGCGCTCTGTCTGAGGAGGCGATGGCTCCAAAAGCAAGACTATGCTAGGGCGCGACCGCGTAATAAGAAAAACTTACGAAAAGGGGAGTGTTTATGGGATTTAGAATCGTATCGTTGCCGCCTTTCAGAGCGGCTGCCTCGGGAGTGGACCAAGACTTCGATTTTTCTCCTGAGGGCGTGCTGGGCAAATTTAATGCCTACTTCTCAGCCATAAAGCCATCACCGAGAGATAGTTTCACGCCGCGGGACTTCTTGCTCTACGATAAGGAAGGCCAGGGTTTCGTATGGTGGTTGGCCCTCAGTGATGACATAGAAGATGGCGGCTATGACATTGTCGAGTTTGAGGGCGGCTATTACCTGACCTATGCATACAGAGACGGTGATGACGAGGAACACGACCGATTGTACAGTGAGGCCATCAAATACATCGAAGAGAGCGGTATTTTTGCACTCGACGAGCGCCCAAATCACTATTCTATGGGGCACATCATCACGCCCGCAGAAGTAATTGAGGCGCAGGGCTGGGCACAGATGGAGGTATTCATTCCAATCAAACTGATCGGCTAGCTCTACTAACACAGCGCTTCCCATGAGTTCAACTACGGTGGTAGAAGGCCTGGGTTACACCCGGCCTTTTCTATTTAGGCCACATCCCTTGCAGGAAAAATGTGCCGCCATGGCGAACTAATGTGCGCGCTAAGATTTGTTTCGGAGAATTATATTGTGATTGCCGGAGGTTGATTCTGATGAAAGCCAGAGTAAAAGAGGTTGTGCGCGCAAAAGACAAGAGGATTATAGCCATAAGTGATATACATGGAAACCTGAGTCTTTTTCAGCGGCTATTGGCCCAGACAGGTTATACCAAGGACGATATCCTGGTTCTAGTGGGTGACATCACCGAGAAAGGACCGCAGAGTCTGGCAACATTGAGATACATAATGGAGCTGGCCAGCAAAAACGAGGTCTATGTGCTGAGTGGAAATTGCGATACACTGTGGGAAGACATTAAGTATACAGTGGATGACGAAAACCTGCTGAGATATATGCTATTGCGGCAAAAGAGTATCTTGAATGAAATGTGCCGGGAGTTGTCGATTGAGGTCAATGAACGATCGGACATCAAGTACATCAAAGAACAGATAGGGCAGAATTACAGTGCTGAGCTTGATTGGTTGGAAGAGCTGCCACATATTATTGACATGGGGGATTTCGTGTTTGCCCATGCGGGTCTTACGTCGGACAATTTGAGCGAACAGAAGGCGCGCACAGTGATGAAGACGGACGCTTTTCTAGAGCAGGGTCTGGCTTTCTCCAGGTATGTCGTAGTCGGGCACTGGCCAACGGCCAATTACGGGAAGGAAAAGGGCTGCTGTAACCCTATTATCAGTGAGCAGCAAAGAATCATCTGTATTGATGGCGGCAACATGATTAAGGGAGAAGGCCAGCTGAATGCGCTAATCATCAATGATAAGGACAACATAACCTTCACCGCCCTTGATGATTTAGTTAAGGCAGAAGTTGTGGCAGATCAGGCCGCAAACTCTAACACTATTCATATCACATGGATGGATAATGCGGTGGAAGTGCTTAGGCAGGAACCGGAATTCAGCTTGTGCCGACATATATCTTCCCAGCACGAGCTCTGGATCAAGAACAATAGGCTGTTTGAAGCCTCAGATGGAATGCGCTGTTATGATTGTACAGATTTCTTTCTGCCAGTTGCACAGGGAGATACAGTCTCAATAGTAGATAGGTCAAGCAAGCAAACCTTGGCTAAGAAGGATGGAACCATTGGCTGGGTTTCAAACGAGAAACTGAAAGCCATTGATTAACCCCCAGCCGCGGGGACGGTCACTTCGGCTGGCGTTCATGAAGTTGGAGCGGCTGATAGCGATAGGGGGTGAGATCCGTATGAAGATTTTAGAGTTCGACAGGACTCGCGATCAGACCAGAGTGTTAGAGTTGCTAATGGGCGAAGCTGAGGTTCTTAAACGCTTCCGAGATGCCTTGGAATCTGACCAAGCCTCCATCTACATTGCTGAGGACGCTGGCACAGTCATAGGCACGCTGTTCATGCAGGAATTTGACAGCCTGAGTGTGACGCCTACCGTATTCGTTGCTCCAGCAAGCAGGCGCCGGGGTATCGGTACAGAGCTACTTCGGTTTCTAGATCACGTGCTTACTAGTAGCCCTTATGAGCGCGCAGAACGCCAGATTGATGCGGATGAAGGAATCGCAGCATTTCTGGAGAAAAACGGCTACTTCCGCTACTTTGTGGAGCTCTTGATGGAGCGAGATAACACACCGATTAATTCTATCGCCACCACAGACGCTGCCCTAGCGGAGAGAGGGATTGTGGTGCGCAATTACCGGGACGAAGATTATTGGGCGTACCACAATATCGTAGGCGTTGGCTTTTACCTGATGAGACAGAAGGCTGGTTTGATGCCATGGTATAGTCCGCCTTCCGCCTATGAACGCAAAGATATTGCCAAAGGATCAAAGAACAGATACGTCATGCTTGATCGGGACGAGATCGTAGCCGTCTGCAAGATTCATGATAACGATATCGCTCTGCTGGGAGTGCGTCCTGATAAACAGTCGCAAGGATATGGTACCTTATTACTCTCCTATTGGATTAACAAGATCATTCTCGAGCGGCAGGCAGACAAAGTCACTATTGACACAACACAGGGTAACCCGGCCAAAACCCTCTATAACAGAATGGGATTTAGGGATGTGGGCTACAAATATGGTTATGTGAAATTCAACAAGCCGGACAGCAGGCCGAAAGCGCCCCGTGGCTATGCCAATGAGGCAGAAATCATGGCAGCGTTCCGTCTTCGTGGCAGCGCGGTGGACGAGATGGGTCTTTCATCCTAAGCAAACGCGGGATTGTCGTAGAGTGGGCAATTGCTATGATGTCAAGTATGGGAACTAGGGCTGAAATCTAGAGCCTAGCCGGAAAGGGATGAAGCTTTATGTCGATACGATTTCGAAACTATACCGAACAGGCAGGAATTACTGAGGATTATCATCAGGTAAGAGACTTTCTTGTCAAGCTGGGACATACAGAATTTACGTACGCCCGCTGGGACTGGATGGCAACACATGGCTACTTGGATAAATCTGCTGTCCGTAAAATTGGCTTATGGGAAGCGGAGGGGGAGCTTGTAGGCGTAGCAACTTTTGACTGTCAGCTGGGAGATGCCTTCTGTTTAACTCTTCCCGAATACTCGTTTCTGAAAAGAGAGATGTTGCTGTACGCAACGGATAACCTCGCAAAAGAAGGGAATTTTAGAGTAGTCATTTCAGATCGCGACCTTGCTTTTCAGGACATTGCTGCGGGGCTGGGCTTCATCGCCACTGAGAAGACGGAAAGCGACGCGATCTTTTATCTGGAGAAATCCTCCACGGCTTTTGGCTTGCCTACGGGCTTTTATATGACTTCCATGCAGGAGACATATGACTTATATCAATATAGGCGTGTAATGTGGAAAGGGTTTAACCACGAGTTGAACGGAGAGGGAGAGTTTCTATTCTCTGAGGCAGTAAAGCAAGGGGCAGAGCTAGAGATGAAGCGTCCCCATGTGGATTTGAGCTTGAAGGTGGCGGTGGTGGTCCCAGACGGCAATTTCGCATCCTATTGTGGCATGTGGTATGAACCAAAAGCAGGTTTCGCAGTTATAGAGCCGGTTGCAACTGATCCAGCCTATCGCCGGATGGGACTAGGAAAAGCTGCAGTCTTGGAAGGGATTCGGCGAGTTGGTGCCTTGGGCGCAAAGGTTGCGTTAGTTGGCTCCTCGCAACAATTCTATTACAGTATTGGTCTGCGTCCTTTTTCTACCGCAACTTTTTGGAGCCTTGCCCTGTAAGATCAGCAGTGGGGACGGTCAGGGACCACTCTCAGCCCAGGAAGAGGTCGTGTTTCATACGTAAAACGGACCAGCCGTGGGGACGGTCTGGAGTGACCCCCTAGAGGTGTACACTGAGGGGACGGTTAACTAAGCTGTTTTTTGGCTACTTAACCGCGTCTCTTTGTAGGCTCTAGGGGGCATGCCCCCTAGAGATTTTTGCGGTCGATGGTTGATGTAGTAGTGCATGTATTCCTCAATTATTTGCTGTACATCATTCTGATCTCTGAGCCTTCTTTTCATTAAATGGATGGTCTCGCATTTGAAGTGACTGAAAAAGCTCTCGGCCTTGGCGTTGTCCCAGCAGTTTCCTTTCCTGGACATGCTTTGCGTGACTTTTAACTCCCTTAATAGATCAACATAATCGTTGCACGTAAACTGCACGCCTTGATCACTATGGATGATGCTGCCTTGCAGAGAAACCCTCTTAGATAACACTCTGATCGTGTCTAAACTTAGGCTTTTGTCTTGGGTGTCGCTTACTTTCCAAGCCACGGGTTCGTTATTGAATAGATCAATCACCGTACAAAGGTACACCATCTTCCGCTGTGTGGGTATGTAGGTAATGTCGGTGACGAACTTCTCTCCCGGCCCAAATGCTTCAAAATCCCGGTTTAGCACATTTTCCTTAATAGTTGCGCGCTCTCCAGCCTTCCTAAATTTCTTTCTTACTATCGACTGTATGTTGTTTTCCCGCATAATCCTCTGAACCTTTTTGTGATTTACGGTCAGATTATACTCGTTTTTCAAGGTGTACTTTATCGTTCTATAGCCCGCTCGCTTGTTAGATTTATGATAGATGTCTAGGACCAGTTTTTCAACTTGCGTATCCCTTTTCAAGGGCTTTCTCTTGTATCTGTAGTAAGCAGACCGACTTACACCAGCAATTTCGCATAACAGCCATACGGGATGCTCAAGTTCCAAAGCAAGAATTGCTTTGTACTTTATTTCTCTTTTTTTTTAATAAACGGTTGCAGGTGTTCCAGCTGCTCGTAGTAAGCAACCTGAGCTTTAAGAAGTTGGATTTCAGCTTCGTATTGCTTCTCCCGGGGGGTCCTAGTATCTGCGCGCAGGACGGCTTCCTTTGACCTGCCGGCGCTCTTGTTTGGCTTAGTTGCATCTACCGGTAGCAAGCCTTTCTTTTTAAGCTGTTTCTCCCAGTTGTTGATGTAGTTCTTCGATGGGAGGTTATACTTCAGACTAATGGCTCTAACGCCATGAGGGCTGTTGTAATAATCCTCTACAACAGCTAACTTGAATTCATCGGAATACTTCTTGGCCATAAGGACACCCCTTTGTTGAGCATATATTAGTGTCCCTCTTTTGTATACCTTTTGGGGTTCAGACCAGTCACCTTGGCTGAAGTGACCGTCCCTGCAGCCAGGTCCCGGCGCGCAGGCTTCGAGCTGGACGAACAAGGAGGACGGGAAGATGTCCATTTATGATCAGGTTAATGTTTGGGACAAGGACGACGAGTTTCGGATTGAGAAAATTACTGCCGGGGATCCCAAGGCAATTTGTGACTTAGGTTGCGGAACTGGGCGTCTGACTGTATTTATGACTAAGGCAGGGAGGAATGTATGGGGAATAGATCCAGATGCGGAGGCCATTGCCCAAGCGCACAAAAAGGATGAGAAGGGCAAAATCACTTGGATTATTGGCACTTCTGAACAGATGAGAGGGCTTGCGTTCGACAGAATATCCATGACAGCCAATGTCGCCCAGGAGATAGTGACCGATGAGGAGTGGCTGAAAACATTACAGGACTCATACGATGCACTTAATAACGGAGGGCAGTTAATATTCGATTGTAGAAATCCGAACGCAAGAGCGTGGGAGAGGTGGACAAAAGAGCATACCCTGACTCCTATTTGCTTAGACGATGGAACTGCGGCGCTTTTTTGGTACCAAATTCTTGATTATAGCTCTGGGCTAGCCACGTGTACTGCATATATCGAAGCAAACGATATGATTATCTCGGAAGAGACATTCTTGCTGAGGTTCAGATCTCTAGACGATGTTACGGACCAAGTCTTGCGTTCAGGGTTTAAGAGTTTCATTGTATACGGAGATTGGGAAGACAAGCCTGCTGATGAGAATTCTAAGGAATTCTTATTTGTTGCGACTAAGTAATGTAATGCCGGCCGGCTTTTCCATATGCATCCTTATACGTAAAGCCTAGAACCATAGTGAAAATTTCTTTACGTAGAACCATAGCGTCGCTTTCCATATAGTGAGAGCAGTAAACCAAAGGAGTGCTTATGCTAGTGGATAATGTTATGAGAATCACCCAGGGCTGCTCAATGTGGCCAGAACTGGGCGCCCACTTGGAGCGTACTGGTGATCTGCGCCACGTTAGTGATGAGCATGGTATTAAGCCGGAGCTCTTTTTCCTAGGCGCCATTATGAATGGGCAAGTTGTAGGGCACATTTCGCTAAAGAGAAACGTTCTTTGTGTTCCGTCGGAGCCTCCTACTGCAATGCATCTAGGTGCTACGGAGCTATGGGAGAGCTTTGTGCAAACTTTCCAGGTTGAAGAAGTTTCTAGGCGGCTGGGGCTAGGTACCGCCCTTCAGCAGGCGGCTATTGAGCTCAGTCGTGAGCTAGATTGTTACCAAATGCGTAGCTGGTCATCGCTAGATAAGGTAGCCAACTACGCTGTGAAATTCCAACTCGGCTTCGCATTCTGCCCAGGCACATTTACCGTACCGCGCACGGGTGAGCAAATACCTGGAGGTTGGTTTGTAAAACGGCTGTAGGTGTTTGCAGGGATTTAGAGGCTGATAATGGCATATTGATATTCTGGGATGAAATGCGCTCGCTAGCTCCCCCAAATAGCTCTAGGGAGGATGGGCATGAAGACTAGAGTACTTTCTCGTGTGCTGTTATTAGTTCTAATTGTGAGTATGGTTTTGGCCCTGGTATCTTATTCAAAGGTTAAGGATTCAAGTGAGGAACGCGTCTTGAGAATGGACATCGCCGGCAATACCGGCTTCCCCGCCATGTATACCACGGCTAGTAATGGTCCTGGGTATGCAATTATGAGCTACATGTTCGATACCCTAGTTTGGAAAGATGACCAAGGTGAGCTGAACTTGTTAGCAGACCACTACTCAGTTTCTGACGATCAGTTGACCTACACTTTCAGGTTGCGCGAAGGTGTTACCTTCCATGATGGTACTCCATTTACAGCTCAGGACGTCAAGTTTACTTTTGATTACACTGCTTTGCATCCTTACCAGTGGACAGCTACTACCATGGTCAAGGAAGCCAGGGTTGTGGATGACTTAACTGTGGAAGTCGAACTGAATAAGCCGTATGTCCCTTTCATTACAGACGTTGCCGGTAATCTACCAATGCTGCCTGAACATATCTTTGAACATGTTGCAGATCCCACCTTTTTTACTGCGAAAGAGGCCCTCATTGGTACAGGCCCACTGATGCTAGAAAGCTACGATCCAAATACTAGCGTGTACATCTTTGTGAAGAATCCAGCCTATCATTACGGAGAGGTCCAGATTGATAAGCTCATCCTTGCTCCATGTTCTAATGCAAAAGAAGCATTACTGGCAGGGGACATCGATGCGGCTGCTGGCATGAAGTATGTGACCGCGGCCTCCTTAAAAGACACCGAAAACATGACCTTTATTGAGGGGCAAAGCATTCAAGTGGCGCGCTTGTACCTCAATTTTGCAGAGGAAGCACTTGCCGCAAAAGAAATTCGTCAAGCCATTTCTTATGCTATCGATCGCCAGTCAATCGTCGACAAGGCGGTGAATGGATCTGCAATTGTCGGTACGGCTGGCTTTGTCCATCCCGACTCCCCTTGGTACAATCCTAATATTATTGCCTATCACTATGACGTTACTAAGGCTCGGGAACTCATGGTCGCTGTTGGTGCTATTGACACTAATGGTGACGGTGTTGCCGAATACAGGGGACAGAAGCTATCCTATGAGCTCCTAGCCAGCGACAAGGATGTCAAGGTTTGCGAAATGCTAGTTTTCTATCTGCAGGCGATCGGTATTGAGTGCGTGGCCAGGGTAGCTGATGATAGTACGGTTAAGGGCTGTATCTGCGATGGGGAATTCGATATTGCCTTTGACAAGCACGGAACTTTTGGTGGGGACCCCAAGTATATGGCCTGTCTGGCAACTGATACTGCCGGCGCTATTAGGGCATCAGTTCCCGGGGGTAAGAGGTGGCAGAATGAAGGCTTTGATAGGCTGTTTGCCGCATCCTTGCTGGAGCAGAATCAGGTGGCCCGAAAAGAGTTGATTGCTAAGTGCCAGGAAATTGTTGCCGAGGAATTACCCACCCTGGCTGTCTACTTTCCTGTCAACGCCGCGGTATACAACAACACTGTCTTTGAGGGCTTCTATTTTACTGCTGACGGTATTGCCAGTGGCATCCCTTTCATTTATAACAAGCTTTGCCTCATCTCCGGCCAATGGCAAGGCGAGTAGCTATTAGCCCGGCCTTGAGAAACATCACTAGATATTTTGTCTACTTGCTGGCCATCATTTTCATCAGCTTCGCGTTGCCCCGGCTGATACCCGGAAATCCACTCTCCTTTATGGCAGGTGACTATGCAAAAGACGTGCCTAGTTCTGTGCTGCAGCAGTTTGGAGCCTACTATGCACCTGACCTGCCCTTCACCCAGCAGTTCATTCTATACCTAAGAAACCTAGGCAAACTGGATTTGGGGTACTCATTTTACTATAAGGCCCCGGTTGCTGAGCGCATCTTTGGCGCCCTCAAGTGGACCCTGCTCTTGTCTTTGCCTGGGCTACTGATTAGCACTGGGCTGGCCATCTGGATTGGGGTAAGAATGGGGCTCGCGGCTAATGATCGTGGCGCTACTCTCTTGCTGCCCCTGCTGGCTACGCAGGCGGTGCCCACTTTTCTGATGGCCGCACTCGCACAGGTTCTGTTCGGCTACAAGCTGCGCCTCTTTCCCGCCAGTGGGGCCTGCACGCCAGGGATCACGGCATCAAGCCCCGGTTATGCCCTAGATGTTCTTAAGCATCTTTTGCTGCCTCTCATCGTGTTAGTCATCTCTGAGGTTCCTTCCACCGCTATACTTTCCTACAATAGCACGTTACGAGTAAGAAAAGAGCAGTATGTTTCCTTTGCCAAATACCTGGGGATTAGCGAAGACGACGTGCGGCAGCAGTTCGTCATCAAGAACATCTTGCCGGAAATACTCGGCAAGTTGAGCATGCAAACGATCCTGTGTGTTACTGGCTCCTTATTTGTGGAAGCTGTCTTCTCTTACCCGGGTCTGGGAACGCTTCTAAAACAAGCCACGAGCTACCGAGACTACCCTCTCATGCAGGGCATCTTACTAGTCTCTTGTTTATACGGGGTCTGCATCAGCGCGATATTCGAGTCCATATTGAACACACACACGCGAACTGACTACAGGAGAAAGCCCAATGAGTGACTTATGGGCTAAAATTGGTAAGCTGCCGCCCTACAAAAGACTGTGTCTGCTGGTCCTCGCCGCTTATCTTGCGATAGCGCTATTAGCGCCAGCCGTCATGCCATATTCTGCTCGCGATTTCAGTCACCCTCCCTTGGTGCCCCCCAGCAGCAAGCATTTGCTGGGCACCGACGAGCTGGGGCATGATATTTTTTCTTTGCTGCTGAATGGCTTCAGATTCACTGTTTTCACCGCCCTAATAGCCGGTTTCCTTTCTGCCACTTTGGGCACCGCACTAGCCTTCATCTCCGCTTATTGCGGTGGGGCAATAGACACCGCGCTACATTTTTTCGCTAGTCTCTTCTTGATGGTGCCAGAACTGATCGTGATCATGTTCATTGCGGTATTTGCCAGGCCCAACCTGAAAAACACGATCTTGGCCATCGTGTTTTTCTCCTGGGTGAGAGTCTATCAGATTATGCGGGCCAAGCTCCAGGATTGCCTGGGCAATAATCGAGTTGTTTATATACTAAGCCTCAAAGGCAACATCCTTGACGTTGCCCGGGCCCTATTCCTAGACATATTACCGATTTGGAGCTCCTTTTTTGTCCTCCAGTGTAACAAGGCAGTCATGTATGAAACGACCCTAGCCTATTTCGGCATTGGCGATCCCCTCGCCAAGACTTGGGGCAAGTTGATCAAGGCAGCGATGGATTACCCGAATCTATATTACGATGCAGTGTTCCTCTGGTATTTAGTGCCACCGCTGGTGGCGGTATTAGGGTTGGTAGTTAGTTTGGCGCTATTGGTTTCCGGGGAGGTCTGAGCATGTTAGTGCTAGAAGGAGCGCGAATTCAATATTCTCACCTGACGCTAAGTTATCCAGATATGCATATCGCAGCAGGTGAATTCGTGGGTATATCTGGTGCCAGCGGTTGCGGCAAAACTAGCTTGTTGGAAGCACTGGTCGGCCGCGATTTTCGAGGAGAGTTTTCTTGTGAACGAGCACTTCTGGTTGGTAGGGATATCAGGATGTTAGGCGAAGCGAGATATCGGCTACTGAGTTATTGCCCGCAGTTTGCGCAGAATGCCTTGAACCCGAAGTTGACTATGCGACAGCATTTACGGTTAACGCTCAAGGGCAACGGTTTATCATACGATCAAGAAAAGATAGAGGTACTACTGGAACGGCTGAGGCTGTCCGTTACACTGCTAGATCACTATCCTGCTATGCTGTCTGGTGGCCAGAAGCAGCGCTTCGTACTCTTCCTTTGTGCAGTAAAACAACCGGAACTGTTAATTCTGGATGAACCTTCATCAGCGCTTGATGTTATTACTCTGCGTGACATAGTTAGTTTCCTTACAGACCTGCGTGGGAAAACCACTATCATCATGGCGTCGCACAGTCAACAGTTACTAAGCAAAGCTGCCGATCAGATAATCAGCTTTTAGAGGTATTACAGATGCTTGAATTAAGGGATATCCATAAGTCGTATGGCACCCACCCCCTGTTGCAGGGCATTAATCTGGCTGTCAATGCCGGCGAAAGCTTGATACTGGTAGGGGAAAGCGGCAGTGGCAAGACGACCCTAGCCAAGATTATTGCCGGCATGGAAAAGCCCGACCACGGCTCGCTGTCGTTTGCTGGGCTCAGTTTGGCAGGAAGCTTTAGACAACGGCGGTTTGAAGATTGCGCCAGCATTCAGTACATTTTTCAGGACCCTTATAGTGTTTTGGAGCCAGCCTTTACTGTGGAGAAAGCGTTTGCTGAAACGGAGCGCATTTGCCGACGTCATCATTGGCCGTTTCTGCCCGGCAAAGAGGCTCTGAGCTACGTTGACGCCGATCTGCTTCCCTACCTGCAGCGGCGAGTGCGAGAGCTGTCTGGCGGGCAGCGACAGAAAATCTGTATCGCCAGGGCGTTAATACCCATCCCCAAGGTGATTATTGCCGATGAATCTACGTCGATGTTGGACTATGAGAGCAGCAAAGACATCATTGATCTTCTAAACCGTATCAAGGAAGAGAAAGGCGTAATCTTAATTGTCATCTTGCATGATATTGATTTTGCCTATGATCAATGGGATAGGATTGCAGTGCTAGAATCGGGTGCAATAGTAGAACATATGCCTTTTCGTGATTTCTATACGCAAGCTAAGCACCCCTATAGCCAGGAACTGATCACAGCCTATAGATTCTTCCAAGAGTCGTAGAGTGATATAATATGGTGAAGCAAATGGCTGCAGAAAGAAGGATCTATAACATGCAGAATATCATTTTTCTCGGGCTTGTCAGCTTCTTTTCTGACATCAGCGCTGAAATGGTTTATCCCCTAATACCGCTGTATCTCACTTC
This sequence comes from uncultured Bacillota bacterium, assembly GCA_937874815.1. GTDB lineage: Bacteria > Bacillota > UBA994 > UBA5500 > UBA5500 > UBA5500. The sequence goes on from CALNBW010000270.1 coordinate 13,907, forward strand.
AGTTTTTGGTGCCACACCCGCTTTGGTAGGTGTAATTGAAGGCATTGCCGAGAGCGTGGCCAGCCTGCTGAAGGTGTTCAGTGGCTACGTCACTGACAAATACCAGAATAAGAAACCTGTTGCTTTCTTAGGCTATGCCACCGGTCTTATTTACAAGGTAGCGTTGCTCATAGCGTCTTCATGGGCTGGCATTCTAGTTGCACGGGTGATTGATCGTGTCGGCAAGGGCATCCGCACCGCGCCCAGGGACGCACTGGTGAGCGAGAGCGCCGATAAAAACAGCATAGGCCAGGCTTTTGGCATTCATAAGGCGCTGGACATGGCCGGTTCGTCCTTAGGTATTCTAATTGCCTACTTGTTATTGACTAAGGCCCACGGTAACTTCAATTATAAAGGGGCTTTTCTTATTTCTGCTGTGCCCGCAATTATCGGATTGGCAGCGTTGTTGTTTGTAAAAGAGCAAAAACAGGTGCGCGAGAGTAAGCCCCGGGAACCGTTTTGGACGCGCATTAAAGATCTAGATAACAACCTAAAACTATACCTGTTGGTCACCTTTATTTTTACTCTCGGCAACTCTTCAAACACGTTTCTGTTACTACGTGCCAAGAGTATTGGTTTTACAGATACCAGCGCAGTGCTACTTTATTTCATATACAGTTTGACTGCGGCGTTACTATCCGTATTCTTCGGTAAACTATCTGACAAAATCGGAAGAAAAAAGGTTCTGGTGTCTGCATATACGACTTTTGCTGCTGTTTATACCGCATTCGCCTTTGCTTCTAGTGCAGCAATGTTGGTTATCGCCTTTATCGTCTACGGCTGCTACGCTGCTATGGTTGCGGGCGCAGAAAGAGCGCTGATTGCAGAAGTAGCGCCTCCCGAACTCAAGGGAACTATGTTGGGGCTGCATGGGACTATTGTAGGCATAGCGTTACTCCCAGCAAGCATTATTGCCGGGTTCTTATGGAACGCCTTTGGAGCCGTTGCCCCTTTCGCTTTTGGTGCCTGTCTTTCCCTGGTAGCTGCCATCATGTTGGTATTCTTGCTGAACCAGCAGCAGACAAAGAGTTTGCCTGCTAATGAATAGCAGTAGATATATGGAGTTAAAGAAGGTATTGATGCATTAAGGGAAGAACAATGGCCAAGGAAGGCAATGTACGCAATATGGGGGGAGGAGTGGAGTTGGCGGAGAAACAGGATGATTACCTTGAGAAGCTAGATGAATGGCAGGAGCATCAATATAGCCCAGGCTACTATGCAGGGAAAGCGCATCCTCTGATAGCAGCAAATCGTAATCCGAAGCTGCTGGGCTGGTCATTAATAGTTGCAGCCATCTTTCTCTTTCTGGCAGTCCTATTTTGTATGCGAATTGGATGGGGTTCAGACAACGGCCTCCTCATGATTGGGCTGGTCGCACTAAGCGCACTTTTGCTATGGACTGGCTTACGATGGCTAAGAAAATAAGCCAAAGCAACCGTCCGAGACCACTGAAAATCCCCTGAAGGCTTTGGGTAAGGTCGTTGGTCCTGCGTAAAGCGCATTGGGGCCTCTAATAGAAGGTGCTTAGACAGC
>CALNBW010000271.1 GCA_937874815.1 uncultured Bacillota bacterium
TCTTGTTCTGGTATTCAGCTCGATCAATCACATAACGTTTGAATTGCTCAACAGTACCCGATAGCTGATGATTGCTTGGCCAAAGCAAGTAGATCGTACGACTTAGCGGCAAATCACTTATGCGCAGCAACGACACTGCGTAGGAACTTAACGCAGGGATCTCTGGCATAACAGTAAAGCCAAATTGAGCACCGACAAAGGACGCCATTGCATTACATTCTTCTGCCTCAAAAGCTATATCCGGTTGGAAACTGATGTGCTCAAAAGTCTCGTCCAAAAGCTTGCGCAGGCTACTATCAGCAGTAAGCGAGACAAACTTCTCCCCCTTTAGTTCAGCCAGCGACGCTTCACTGCGGCTAGCTAATGCATGGTTGTTGGGTACAACCAAATACAGCTCCTGATCGTAAATTGGTTCCCCTGAAATAACATCATCGCCTGGGAAAGTCGAAAGCCCAACATCAAGCTGCCCATTACGCAGCTTGCTTACAATTTGATTATCTACTCCCTGGAAGAAGTTGATTGCCACCTCATCAGCTGAACACGATTCGCGGAAGCCCTTGATCATTGAAGCAAGATAAATGCTTGAACTATATATATAGCCGAGATTGATTGAGCTAATGGGTTGAAGCATGTCTTGCACACAATGGATGCCACGATCTACGGCAAGGATGGACTTCTGAGCGTATGGCAAGAATGCTTTGCCATATTTGGTCAACGTGATTTTCTGTCCTCTTTTCTGAAAAAGCGGAGCCCCCAACTCCTTCTGGAGCTCAGATATAGAATAACTCAAGCTAGGCTGGGAGATGTACAGTTGTTTTGCCGCGTCAGTGTAATGAAGCACCTCTGCCAAGACGCAGAAGCATTTGAGCTGGTGCAGTGTCATAAGTATGCGGACCTCCCATTACAGTTAGTCGTTTAGCAACGGTTTGGCATCGAATAATTACCCCATCGGTTGGTGTTTATCCTATTAGTATGTTATTCTTCTTGATAACATCAGCAAATCCTTGTTGGTAATTGCAGCAGCAGTATTTACCAAACGGAGATGAACGAGCATGTGGGGGCCAGCCTTTTTGCGACCAGCGAATGAAAATCAGGATCCGTCCCTGTGTTCCGCATCCGGCTGTTCGTTGTTAATCAAAAAACGGCCCCCTTGCTGGCCGTGAACCAACAAGGGGGCTGTTTTATTAACCCTAGTAGGCGTAGTTAGGACCACAGTTAGCGAGGGCTATTTGGACGACCTACGCCTTGGCGCACCCACAATAGGCCTAAGGCTACTTGTTGAGAATAGCCTCTTCGACGGTGATACGCCCAGGCGTGAGAACCCTCTCTGCGGCATAGCCTATTGAAATATAAGCAACAACATCGTAATACCCTGGCAGGCTGAAGTAATCAACGATTTCAGCCACCTCCCTTTCGTTAAGCGTGCCCCATACGGCACCTAAACCAAGCGCCTCTGCCATAAGCAGCATGTTCTGCATGGCCGCACCAACATCTAGGAGCAGATTCTTGCGCGGAATATGGGAGAGGATATCAAAGGCCCGCTTATCGACTACGGTAATAATCTTGGCTGCTTCACCAGCAAACTCGCGGGATTTGATGGCAGCCAGATCAGCTGGATCGTCCAGAACTAGATACCTAACACCTTGGACCAAACACGCGCAAGGCGCATAGGTACCGGCTTTCACAATTTCCAGCAGCAGTTCTCGATCAACCTTCTGATCAGTCCATTGCCGTATAGAACGGCGTCCGTAGATGAGTTTGGACCCCATCTCAAGTACCTGTGCGTTAAACTCGGGCGCATGCCCTTCAAACTGAGGTTCTGTGCCACCGTGCCAGGTCTCAGCTAGGGCAATAATCTCCTTAGCCCAACGCACGTCGGGTTTATCCATGTCGAAGCCCTGCGCCTCGTATACGTCGAGCAGTTTCTTGATCTTAGGCGGTGTGGCGAAGGGATCTTTTTTCCCCTGCAAGGACGGATACAGGCGAGTCTCAACACCATGGTGAGCAGCCTCGCGGATCAGGGCTCGCAGTACATCTTCCTTTAGAGCCTTCAACTCGTCTATTTCGAACCTAAAAGACATGTAACAGTCCTCCTTTTTGTCAAATGTGCAAAACGGGCAGTAAGGGAAGTATTAACTACTATGTATGCCTAATGTGACGCTGCCAATGCTTTAGAGAAACGAACACCAATGACCTTCTCTGTGTGCGGATGCAGAACTCCCGCCATTTCTGCCCACCATGCATCGCCAGGGGCCGGGATAGGGCAGTTTTTACGCAAATAAGCCGCATCGTAAGGCAGCCCTGCCAGGGTTGCCTTGTTCTTCAAATACTCATCTATATCTTGGGCAAAGGTTTCAAGCACTTGTTCCAGGAATGAAAGCCCTTCTAGCCCAAAGTGTTCTTCCACTGTACGGTAGAACGCATCTAAGAGCAACACCGTGAGCCGAGCGAAGCCATCAAAATAGGAGAGGGGCTCGTATTTAAGCGGTGTAGGTTCAGGCCCACCATATTCCACAAACGATAAAGCCTTTTCGTCCGCCCCCATATTACCTGGGCGTAGGTAAACGGCAAACTTGCAGAGGTCGTCCCCCTGAGTCATGGTCTGCGTAAGATTTGTCTGCGCCTTATGAGCATACGCAGCAAACTTAGCATGGTGAAATTCTTCACAATAAATCCGTCCCAAATCAACTACATCTAGCTCGCGCCACATGTCATACAAGGCGCAGGACAGCGTCTCAGACAATCGAGCCTGCGGGCAGAGGTTGATTTTGTTGCGCCGCATACGGGGGTCAGTAGGCAAATCTCCATGAGTAAAAAGGTTATAAAGGTTGATTTTGAGGCCGGCCTCTAGGTGGGCCTCTCGCAAAAGCTGCCCTCTGGTGGCCCCGAACAAACGAATAGCCTCCCTAAGGGCCGAATCGCCCTCATCACCATATTTAGCTACAACGGCCTTAGCGAGGATTGCATATTCCCTTGAAAAAACGTCCTGTGGGTTGGTTAGTTCTAGCGTCTTCACATCATCCAACATATGGGCCCTCCTAGTATCCAAACTGTGAAATTACATGGCTTCTTTTTCCTGTCTCCGCTTAGGAAGAAACATGGCTACCACACTGACCAGCACGCCCAGCAGCAGCACTACAGTAAGCGGCCTCGACAAAACCCGCGAGAGATCATTCTCGTAAATCAGTAGACAGCGCCGCAGGTTGGTTTCAAGCATCGGCCCTAAAATAAAGGCGATGATAAATGAGGGAATACTTAACCCATAGCGCCTCGCGAAGTAGCCAATAAGTCCGAACACCAGCATTACGTACACATCGAAAGGGTTCGTGGCGAAAGCCCAGGAGCCCACAATACAAAGGCCCACGATGAAGGGCAACATCACCACGGTGCGTATCTTCGTGATGAGGGCTGCGCCGTTGATGGCCAATTTGCCCACAAAATAGTAGATAACATCACACAAGAGCAGCGCTAGGATAATGGCGTAAGCGCCTGTCGGGTTGTCCTTGAAGAACAAGGGGCCTGGTCGTAAGCCATGCACCACTAGCGCGCCCAGCATGAGAGCCGTGCTGGTATCGCCCGGGATTCCTAACGTCAATAGCGGTATCAGGTTTGCTCCACCCACAGCACTGGCCGCAGCCTGGCACGAAACCAGCCCTTCTATAGATCCATCGCCGTATTCTTCCGGATTCTTGGAGGCCCTTTTAGAGGCGGTGTACGCAATCCAGG
>CALNBW010000272.1 GCA_937874815.1 uncultured Bacillota bacterium
GGTCAATCACCACTAGCACTAAATCGGCTTCTTGCATTGTCTTTTCCGCTAAGGCTACACCAATCTTTTCTACGGGATCTACGGTGGGGCGTAAACCAGCCGTATCAAGTAATTTGATGGGTACGCCGGCTACGGCAAAATATTCCTCAATCACGTCCCGCGTTGTCCCGGCAATATCGGTTACGATAGCACGATCTTTGCCTACTAGGGCGTTTAACAAGGAGGACTTTCCTACATTTGGCCGCCCCACAATGGCCACTTGCAGCCCTTCCCGCAGCACCCGCCCCGCAAAGCTCGTACTTAACAAATCCTCTGCCTGGTGCAGAGCCGCTTCTATACCGGCTGCCATCCGCTTTGCCGATAACTCAGGAATATCATGCTCGGGGAAATCAATGGTGGCTGCTGCCGTTGCAAGTAAGTCCATCACCTGCTGCCGTATAGCCAATACCCGTTCCGACAATTCACCCCGTAGCAACTTGCCAGCCTGATATAAGGCCGCCTGTGACTTAGCCTGAATCAGGTCAATCACCGCTTCTGCCTGCATTAAGTCTAACTTGCCATTAATGAAGGCCCGCTGCGTAAACTCGCCTGGTCCCGCTAGGCGCACCTGCCGCTGCAAAACCAACGCCAGTATCTCCTTAGTAGCAATGGCGCCACCATGGGCGTTAATCTCCACTATATCCTCGCCCGTATAGGAAAAAGGTCCCGGCATAAAGGTAACTAGTACCTGGTCAACAATCTGCTCTTCCCTGTCCACTATATAGCCCAGGTAAAGGTGACGTGCCGCCAAGCGTTGCCTTTTACGTCCGCGCTGGTCGCGAAATATGGCCTGCAGAGTAACTAGAGCCCCTGGGCCACTGATACGCACAATACCGATGCCACTCTCCCCAGGTGCCGTCGCAATAGCAGCAATGGTTGACTGTTCCATGCAGCCCACCTCCCCCATCGTAAATCCTCTATATTATACCCCAGCCAACTCGGCAAAAGAAAAAACCCGTAGCAGCTGCAATACTGCCCGGGTTTCTTGCTGGCATCTACTTCAGCGAAATAACCACCTTACGATAGGGTTCTTCCCCTTCACTGTAGGTCACTATCTGATAATCGTTTTGCAGAGCGGTATGGATAATGCGCCGCTCATGGGCACTCATCGGCTCTAGCATAATGCGGCGCCCCGTACGCTTCGCTTTCTCAGCCAAACGGTTAGCCAGACGCAACAGGGTTTCTTCCCGCCGCTCCCGATAACCACCGGCATCAACCACTACCCGCTGCCTCATCTCCGCATTACGGTTATAAACTACATTAGCCAAATATTGCAGCGAATCAAGGGTTTGCCCGTGCTTACCAATCACCAGGCCGAGGCTCTGCCCAGCCAAGTTAACACTAACCACCTCATCGTCGGCAGTAACTGTTACCTGCACTTGGGCTCCCATGCGCTCACAAACACCCTGCACAAATTCCTCAAGCATCTGCAAAGGATCGGGTTTAAGTGTAACCTTAACTTTAGCCAATTTACCACCAAGAATGCCTAGAAAGCCTTTGCTTGGCTCTTCAATTACTTCCGTCTCTACCTGCTCCAAACTAGCGCCCAAATCTGCTAAAGCTAGCGCAATCGCTTCGTCTACCGTCTTACCTTGTCTTTCCACGCTTTGCATCTGGTTGTATTCCCTCCTCCAAGCTGAACTGCCGATCTAACGCTCGAGTAACGAGGTATTGTTGAGCAATGGTGAACACGTTGCGGGACACCCAATATATGCCCAAAGCCGTTGGGTAACTAATGGTAATCCACCCCATCAGTATTGGCAGAAAGATGTTCATGGAGCGCATTGCCGGGTCTTGCCCACCTTGGCTTACCTGTTTTTGCTGGATGACCGTTGTCAATACAGAAAGAATAGGTACAGCGAGGTACCCCGGGTTCTGTCGTATCAACATCCAAAAAGTCTGCTCCGCGTTTGGTAGGACTAAGCTTAAACCGAGGAAGGAAGGGGCGGAACTAAAAGCAGGCGATTTTCTGAGCACATCGAACATGGCAATGATAATGGGAAATTGTATAAGCACAGGAAAACAACCGGCAGCCGGATTAATTTTGTATTTTTTCCATAGGGCTAGGGTTTCTTCATTAACCTTCTCCGGATCCTTATACTTCTTCTTGATTTCTTCCAGCTGTGGGGCGACCAGTTTCATTCTATGCGAAAACTGCATCTGCTTTAGATTCAGAGGAAAAGTGACAATCATAATCACTAAGGCCATGCCGATGATAGCCAAGCCATAGCTACCAGTTATCCCTGCTAGCGTATTGAGCATGGTGTCTAGTAGATTGGTTAAAAAAGCCAAACCAGAATCCCTCCTCGTACCCTAATAACGCTCTCGGGAACCCGAGAGTCTTATTGACCCAAGGTTATACCTTTGGCCTTTTTTTCATTTCCCTCCAAAGCCGCCAGGCTCTTCCCTAGACTAACGGATCATATCCACCTGGGTTAAATGGGTGGCACCGGACAATACGTTTTAGCCCTAGCCAGCACCCCTTAAGAAAGCCATATTTTTGCAACGCCTGTAGCGTATACTCCGAACAGGTAGGGCGAAAACGACAATTAGGGCCGAGAAGGGGAGAGATAAAGCGCTGATACAAGCCTACCAGCTTGATCATCATGCTAGTCATCAACTTACCCATTCCATAACCCTGCCTTTTTGGTCAGCTTTGCTAAAGAATTCGCAATTTGAGCATACTCGGCATCGCGCGCCGCCACGCGTATAATAACAACCATATGATAGCCAGGGCTCACTTGCTGGCTTTGGGCGCGCCATGCCTCTCTCACTAAGCGCTTTAAGCGATTCCGTCCTACACTTCCAGCCACTTTGCGGCTAACGGAGATGCCAAGCTTCGTACCTGTTATCGGTTGCGGCAAGTAATACAAAACCAAATATCTATCAGCTACCGACTTGCCGCCCTGATAGACAGCGCCAAAGTCAGCGCGCCTGGTTAAGCGCTCTTCCCTGCGCATGCTTTAGCCTCCCCAATTGGCCGAAGCCATAGTAAATTATACCACAATACTTGGCTGTCCATGCGAAAAAAAGGCCACGTAGCCGCGGCCTTAAGCAGATAGCACTTTTCTTCCTCGCGCACGCCTTGCTTTCAGGACCTTGCGCCCGTTGGCCGTGCTCATCCGTTTACGAAAGCCATGCACTTTCTTACGTGTCCTATTATTAGGCTGAAAAGTTCGTTTCACAGCGGTACACCCCTTTCTCAACACAAAACCATGCAGTATACCAGCCATTATAGCAAAGAGGGCAATAGGAATCAATTGAAAAAGGCAAGGGCTGCTGACAAAGGTTGTGGCCTTGAACCCTGAGGCTCTTTTTCAGTAGCTTTGGACGATCAGAGACCACTGAAGAAGTCCCTCACAGTTCG
>CALNBW010000273.1 GCA_937874815.1 uncultured Bacillota bacterium
GCGTTACAGTGGTGCCCGCATCTACTTCTGAAGCAATACTAATCTCGTGGCCCAAACGATCGCAGACCTCTTTGGCCAGGTAAAGCCCCATACCGGTTGCCTCGGGAAAGCGCCGCCCGTTGGCACCAGTGAAAAACGGCTGCCAAACTCGCTCCAGATCTTCCGGTGGGATACCGATACCGCTGTCGCGGCAGGCCGCTTTGACTGCTGCGCCGGAGCTAGTAATAGCAAATTCTATCACCTTTTCACCTGCCCCATCGTGTCGCGAATACTTCAGGGCATTGCCTAAAATTTGGTTAAGCACAAAACGTAGCCACTTAGGATCAGTCTCTATCCAAACGGGGCCAGGCTCACCAGTGACTCGCGGAAATACTCCATAGCGGATAAAGGCTGCCTTTTGCTCATTGATCGTTTGCCGCACTATGTCTAGCAGGTCTACGCGCTGCACCACAAAGTCTAGCTCAAACTGGCTTAAGCGAGTACTGTGCAACATCAGTTCCAAGCCGGCTGCAAATTTGTCGCGCACCTCATGCAGATTATTGAGTAGTTCAGTGCTACCAACTTCACCTGCCTCCCACTGCTGCAACAATAGATCCAGCACAGCCAAAGGCGTTTTCATCTGATGAGCCCACCGGCTCTGAAAGTGGTTCTGCAGTTCTTGCCGCTCGCGGTAGCGCGTTAGTTGGTCTTGATAGAGCCGGTATTGCTCCTTGAGCACGGCCTGCATTGCCTGCTGTTCTTTGGTTACGGCCGATTGCGGCTGTAAAGACAAATCCTCTATCGGCTGGGACGTGAGCGCTCGTAGTTCCTGACGCCAGGGCAATTGCCATAGCCAATCCATAAGTAACGCCAACAACAAGACTAGCGCAGCTAAGCCGAACGCATAGCCGATCATACCACGGGTGAAATCTTGCCCTCGCTGTGCATTATCCAAGCTGAGCACAGAAACAGCCACCCCTAGGGCAACTACACTAGCGCCAATAAGCAGGCCGCGATCGCGCCAGTAGTCACCCCTATGCATTTGTGGGTCCACCCAACACCAAGGAATAACCCTGCCCTCGCTTGGTCTCGATTACTCCTACCAGGCCAATGTCTTCTAAGCGCCGCCGTACACGAGCCACATTAACCGTAAGGGTATTATCATCAACAAAGTTTACATCGTCCCAGAGGACCGAAAGCAATTCTTCGCGCGAGACAATCCGCCCCGCCTTCTTCGCTAGACATTTGATCAGCCGGAACTCGGTCAGGCTTAGCTCCACCTGACGCTCACCGCAGCTCACGGTATTGCGCTCTTCATCGAAAACTACGCCGCCAACCTCCCAAAGCAACTGGTTGCGGTCGGACTGGCCGGCGTACTCGCCATAGGCCCGTCGTAATACACCATGAATCTTAGCCCGCAAAACTTCGAGGCTAAAGGGCTTGGTTATATAATCATCGGCTCCATTCTCAATAGCTAATACCTGATCCATTTCGCCGGTGCGAGCCGAGAGAAAGATTATGGGGACGGTGGAAACCACGCGTATCTGGCGGCACCAATAGAAACCATCATAGAGGGGTAAGTTTATATCCATGATCACTAAGTCTGGCTGCACCCGCAAAAACTCCAGCTTAACCTGAGCGAAATCGGTAACTCGGTGTGGCTCATAACCATAGCGGGTGAGCTCACTGGCTATAATCGAAGCTATTTGCTCGTCGTCTTCTACAATTAGTACACGAAACACGCATCATCCCTCCCATGGCAATTGTAACCTAGAGGGCAAGGATAAGGAAAGATTGAACCGGTTAGGGACAGTTCGCCACTGCTAGAGGTGTGGTCCTGCTCGCGCATAGCATAAGGCTGCGGGGTGCGTACCGTAAGCACGCACCCCGCAGCCTTTCTTAGCCGCAACCGATGCTCTTTTACGCTTTATTCAGGTAACACCTGATCGTATATCCAGGTATAATAGCCATCGTCAATCACTAACTCTAGGTGATAAGCGATGTAGGTGTCATCGCGCTTGATTAGGGCGATGTAGGCTTCCTGCCCATTCCGGTTGATAATGTAGGCTGGAACGGTATCGCCCATTTCCAATAGTGGCCGCGTCAGGCACCAGTCGGCATACTGTAGCGATCGGCTGGCGGCAGCATTGCCACCAAAAGGCTCTAAATCGCCTGTGTTAAACTGTTCAAACATGCCGACCGTTGAATAGACGATATAATCGTCCATATCCAGGTCAAGTGCCTCCATTACGGGCAGGTAACTTTGGCGCACTTTTTCCGCAGACTCGCGCGCGCGCTCTGCCTGCTGGGCCTGTTTTTCTTCATAGGCTTTGCCTATTGCGGGCAGGTTGGGCCAGCGCAATTCGTATGGGCCACTTGGCTTCCCGGGGCTGCCATTAACGCCTAACATCTGATTCTGCGGTAGCCAGACGCTTGGCAGATCGAAGGCTGGTTTACCGGCAGCGTTCACCAAGCGCCAGTTGCCTACGTACAAGTCGGGGCCCCCATTGGAAATTGAGATGGATTCTCGGCCAGGTTCAAGAGCCGTAATTGTCATACGTAGTTTGCCTGGCCCTCTGTTCTGATCGTATTCCCAAGCAAAGACATGTTTATTGTCTGGCTCAGTTGCCAAGCCGGCAGCCACCTGCACTTGCTCACCTGGCTTGAGGATGAAGTTTTGAGGGAAACGGAACTCTTGCATTGGCCCTGTTTCTGCGAACGGATCATAGTAGGACAGGTTCCACTCACTTAAGTCGTAAGGACGATTGGTATCGTTTTGCAGGATAACGTTCTGCCCAGCCACGAAAGTTATCTGGAAGATGCCCTGTTCCTTTTGTGCCTGCTCGTGACTGATCAGGCTGACAGTGGTGTCCCGCCGATTTATAACAGTGGCACCTAAGGCCCTGGCCAGCGGCTCGAGCGGACAGAAGCTGCTACCACCTTCTGGTTGAGCTATGGTGAAGGGTTGGGGCTTATTACCATTCACTTGCAATGTCTGGTTAGGAAGAGAAAGCTGCAGGCTAATGTCGCCCTTGCGCGCTTTTATGGTTTGGCTGCCGGCATCCCAGCTTACGGTAGCTCCTAAGGCCCGCAGTAAGGGGCGCAGCGGCACCAGCACCTGGTTATCAGCGATATAAGGCGCAGGTTCTAGCGTCAGTGGTTGCCCATCTAACTCATAGGCCTTGGGCAGTTTTACTAGGGTTTTAGCGTAATCGTTCCACTGGGTAGCGATGGCTACTATGTTCCCGTAGGCGTCACCGAAGGCAATGCTTGCTGGTTCTGCTGTGCCCTCACCAAAGGCAAGTATGGCTGTGCACTCGTTGGCATTAGGATAAACCTGCAGATAAAGCTTGCCAGCGACACCGGCTTCCGTTTCAGCATCAAAAGTCCCATGCTGTAAAGGCGTTTGCTCGTAACGTCCATAAGTACCTTGGCCGCTGAGCTCAATTACCTGTTCACCGACGGTAAGGGTGGCACTGATTTGGGCCGCATCGGCTGCACCCTTTTCCAAACTGATTGCTAGCATCGCCTCGGCAGATAGGTCGGTGCGGTTGATGCCGAGGTACGTAGGTAGATGATCGGGCGGCGGAAACGAGTTATTGGGCGAATACTGATAGGGGATTTCCCAAGAAAGCTGTTCATCCACTTGCGCCATGAGGTTGGGCGTTGCCGTTAGCAGCAACAGGCAGGTCAGCAGTAGAGAAAGAGAGACGCGGAAAACACGACGCATCATATCCCCCCCAAAAATATTATTATTGTACTATTCCAGACACGGCCCTGCTATTCCTTCCCAGTAGCGCAAATTTTCTTAGAAGGGTTGGGGCAGCCCCTTTCATTCCCCCATGCTATAATTAACTAACTCTCTAGAGACTGAGGTGGAAAACGTGCAGAGGAGGCGCCGGTTGGCTATGATCAGTATTATCTTGCTCTCGTTAGTGGGCATAGTTGCTATTTACCTCTGGGAAAACAAAGTGATAGAAGTGGTCAGGGTAGAAGTGCCAATCAAGGGCCTAGCACCTGATCTGGATGGTTTTAGCATTGCCCAGTTGAGCGATTTGCATGGTCGCCGCTTGAATGGACGATGGGTTAAGGAACAGCTAACCAAGGCCAACGTTGATGCCATCGCCCTGACGGGGGATTATGTGCGCGCGGCGGAACTTAACGGCATGGCGCAGCTCGAGCCTTTACTCGCCTTGCTGCCACAAATAGCGCCCACCTTTGCTGTCAGCGGTAACCATGACATAGCGGCGGGCTGGCCGCAAATCGCTAGGCTGCTTCGGCAACAAGGTATAACCGTACTCGATGATACCTATACAACTATAACTAGGGGCAATGCTCAGTTAGTGATAGCGGGGATTTCCTATCCCCACGATTCACTTAGCAGCCTAGAGCGGGCTCTTCCCTCAACTACCGACCCTATCGTGCTCCTGGCCCATTCGCCACGCCTGTTCATGCAGGAAAGAATTGTCGATTACCTGGGGGAACCGGTAATGAAACGGGAAGAAATGATGGCCTACACCGAGCTGGCGGAGCGCCCTGCTCTTACTTTAGTTGGCCATACCCACGGTGGGCAAATTAAGTTGCCCTTGCTCGGAGCTGTCACCACGGCCAGCGGAGAGCTTTTCCCGCGCCACTACATAGAAGGTCCCTCGTGGGAAGGCTCCGGCTGGCTCTATATTTCCCGGGGCCTGGGCTATACGGGCTTGCCTTTACGTTTTTTATCACGCCCGGAGCTGACGATTATTACGCTGAAGCGAGCTGGGTAGGTTGCGGGTGCCCCTACAGTTCTCCCCTACTCGCAACACTCATCTCTCATTTCCCACCTCTCACCTGTCAATCCCCAACTGTATGCTCTTTCTGCTAGTGGCAAACAATAGTTAGGATAAAAGCGCTGCTGGCAAATGGGAGGAGAGAAGATGCAGGTGCCAACTTCAGAGTTGCTGATCCTCATACTGCTGGTTGCAGCATCTGCTTTTTTCTCTGCTGCTGAAACCGCTTTAATGGGGCTCAGCCAATTACGCGAGCGCACCCTAGTAGAAAATGGCCAAAACCGCGCTAAGCTGATTGCCAAACTTAAGGCGCAGCCAGACAGGCTGTTGATCACCATTTTGGTCGGCAACAACTTGGTGAACATCGCCG
>CALNBW010000274.1 GCA_937874815.1 uncultured Bacillota bacterium
AACCGTCGTTCCCCCTGGCCATGGGGAGGCAACGACTATTGCCGAGGAATTGGTACACAATCGTTTTCTGCGAAGTGGAGGAGAATAATTTGAGTGAACAATTTCCCTGGCAGCGCACCCATTACTGTGGCGATTTGCGCTTAAGCCATAAGGGTGAACAGGTGGTCTTGCTCGGTTGGGTGCAGAAAAGGCGAGACTTAGGCGGTCTCATTTTTATCGATTTGCGGGATAGAAGCGGTATTGTGCAGCTAGCTCTCGACCCGCAGCAGACTCCGGCTGCTTTTGCCGCAGGCGAGAGCGTGCGAGGAGAATATGTGCTTGCCTGCAAGGGCACGGTTGCCGCCCGGCCCGAGGGTGGCATTAACTCCGCCATGGCTACAGGTGAGATCGAGGTTCATCTTACCGACTTAGAAGTGCTGAGCCAATCCAAGACGCCACCTTTTTATATTCAGCCCGACATAGATGCGGACGAGACCCTGCGTCTTAAGTATCGTTATCTTGATTTAAGACGCCCAGATATTCAGCAGGCGCTAATTACGCGGCACAAGATTGCTGTCGCGGTGCGCAGTTACCTTAATGATAATGGTTTCTTAGAGATAGAAACGCCCATGTTGACCAAGAGTACACCAGAAGGCGCTCGCGATTATCTGGTGCCTTCCCGGGTGAATCGCGGCAGTTTCTATGCTTTGCCGCAGTCACCCCAGTTGTTTAAGCAGTTGCTCATGGCCAGTGGGTTTGACCGCTACTATCAGCTAGCGCGCTGCTTCCGGGATGAGGATTTGCGAGCGGATCGGCAGCCCGAATTTACGCAAATCGATGTAGAAATGTCCTTCGTCGCCGAAGCTGATGTGCAACGTATGGCGGAAGGCATGGTACGTCAAGTATGCACTGAGGTATTAGGTATAGCAGGGGACAAAATCGACTTTCCGCATCTTACCTACGACGAGGCCATGGCCCGCTTCGGCTCAGACAAGCCCGATGTCCGTTTTGGTCTGGAGCTTGTAGATGTAACTGCTGTGGCCCAAGAGAGCGATTTCAAGGTTTTCCAAACTGCCCCTTGTGTTAAAGCTATCAACGCTAAGGGCGCCGCCAAGCATTTCTCCCGTAAAGATATTGATAAGTTAACGGAATACGTGGGGCGCTTCGGAGCAAAAGGGTTGGCCTGGATGGCTATCGAGGCCGACGGAGTGCGTTCGCCTATTGGCAAATTCTTTGCTGGCGACGTAATGGTCAAGTTACAGGCGCAGTTAGCGGCTGAGCCGGAAGACCTGTTGCTCTTT
>CALNBW010000275.1 GCA_937874815.1 uncultured Bacillota bacterium
TATTATCCGTGCAGGAGGTCCTACTCGATATTCAGAAGGACCCCGCCGCTGATGTGATAGTCGTCGTAGGCAAAGACATGCTGCCCTAGGCGCATGTCTTTTTTTCAGTCATAGCTGGATGAATACCTTAATGAGGTGAATCGATGCAAAGTTTGGAACTAGCACAGCGTATCGTTGCTCTCGCTGATGATCGTAAGGCCCAGGACCCAACCGTCCTTGACCTGCACAACTTGACAATAGTTACCGACTATTTCGTGCTGCTGACCGGGACTTCGCGCCCGCATGTATTAGGTATTGCCGATAATATCAAGGAAGAGCTGGCAAAAGTCGGAATTTATCCGGAGCAGCAGGAAGCGGATCAGGATGCCCACTGGTTATTACTAGACTATGGTGGAGTAGTAGTTCATATCTTTCAGGCCGAGACGCGGTTATTCTATAGCTTAGAGCGCCTGTGGAATGATGCCAAGCAGGTGCCCCTGGATGACATCCTACACTAGTTTGGCTCTGCTTTACGATGCCCTCATGGCCGAGGTGGACTATAGTGCCTGGGCTGGTTATCTCCATTCTGCCATTAAACATTTTGGGGCACCAGGGCTGCGCCTGCTAGATCTTGCCTGTGGCACCGGCACATTGACAGTAGCCTTACAAGCGAGGGGTTACCAGCCGACAGGCATAGACCTATCGCCAGATATGCTGGCGATAGCAGCTAATAAAGGCTTTGAGGTGGGGCTTGGCATTGACAGTTGGCTAGCCATGGACATGCGTGCCTTGAAACTGCTACCTGCCAGCTTCGATATTGCCGTCTGTGCCTGCGATGGTTTCAATTACTTGCTCAGCAATCATGACTTTGAGGCCGCCCTATCTGGTCTACGGCAGGCATTGCGACCGGGTGGCCTGCTCTTGTTTGACACCCATACAGAGTATAAGATGCGGCACGTGTTCCAGGAGGGGCCCTTTGTGCAGGAGAGCGAAGCCGGTTACTGCATTTGGTCATCCCAATTTGATGACTGCACCGGCAATGCCACGCACGATATGACGCTTTTCATACCTGAAAAAGAGGAGCTCTGGCGTCGTCATGAAGAAAGCCATCACCAGCATTACTTTGCACCAGTCGTTATCAAGAATGCGTTAGCGGCACAGGGATTTGACCTTCTTGATGTTGTTCCCTGGGGGCAACTGACGGGAGAAGCTGCCGCTACCACCGAAAGGCTACAATATATTGCCAGGCGTCAGACTGATTGACAGAGCTTGCATTCTTACGACGCTACCCATCGTCATGCTTGGCGCACTATAACAAGGGGCTGTCGCAGAATGTTTTCTTAGACGTGTGCGACAGCTCCTATTCACCTTTAACACGAATCTTGCTATCCCAGCAGTAGCGTTAGCGGCGGGACTGCGGGACGTGAGCTTTGTCCCACCCGCCTT
>CALNBW010000276.1 GCA_937874815.1 uncultured Bacillota bacterium
AGCGAGGGAGCAAAGGAATAGGGGCGACAATAGGCCGAGCTTGTAAACACTGCTCCCCTTGATAAACTGATGCACTTATAGTCAGTTGTATTTCAGGTCCATGACCACATGCGAGTGCCGTCGCACCCCTATGCGAACTGAGCTCATTCCAACAGTGTCTGGCTACAGCGCTCTAGTATGACCGTAGCCTTTTCCCGCTAGCCAGGAGGGGTTATAGGTTGCTGACAACGAGCTTTATCAGTCTTGACGGGGGCAGGGGGATGTGTTAATATCTTATATTGCACGAGTAGGGAAGTTAGACATGCCTTTTTTCGGCGGAACACATAGTTATTGCTGGTTTGGGCAATAATCCGTTGATAGGGAGAATAGCGTTGGCAATTGCCGGCAACGTTATTTAGGGGATGTCTTATCCCTTTTTTGGCTTTTTTCCATATTAGCAAGCTGCGATTAACTAGGGTTAAGGGGTGAAGAAGTCAATGTATAAACCCATCCCAGCGGGCCTCCGCACTCGCCAATCTTTCGGCCATATTGAAGAAGTTCTTCCTATGCCCGACCTCATCCAGATTCAGCTGGAATCGATGCGGTGGTTCTTGGAGGAAGGACTGGCTGAGACCTTCCGCGACATTTCTCCTATCACAGACTTCACTGGCAACTTGGTGCTAGAGTTCTTGGACTATCAGTTTGGTGAGCCCAAATATCCGGTGGAAGAATCGAAAGAACGAGATGTCACTTACGCTGCTCCGCTCCGCGTTAAGGCGCGCTTAGTCAACAAGGAGACAGGCGAGGTCAAGGAGCAGGAGGTCTTCATGGGCGATTTTCCGCTGATGACAGACGAAGGGACCTTTATCTATAACGGAGCAGAACGGATGGTTGTGAGTCAGCTAGTTCGTTCGCCTGGTGCCTACTATACAGAGGACATTGACAATAACGGTCATAAAATTTTTGGTGCGACATTAATACCTAATCGCGGCGCGTGGTTAGAGATGGAGACCGACGCTAATGACGTGATTTACGTGCGGGTTGATCGCACGCGCAAAATCCCAGCTACTGTTTTGCTGCGGGCCTTGGGTTTTGGTTCTAATGCAGAGATACTCCGGGTTTTTGGTGAGGACGCGCCCTTGCAACCGACTCTAGACAAAGATGCTACGGAGACGGAAAGCGAAGGGCTACTTGAGATCTACAAACGTCTACGGCCGGGCGAACCGCCCACCGTGGATAGCGCCAAATCCCTATTGCAATCTCTGTTCTTTGATCCACGGCGTTACGATCTAGCGCACGTAGGACGCTATAAGCTTTACAAAAAACTTTCTTTAAAACGGCGCGTACTCAACCGAGTATCAGCGCAAACAATTATTGCTACCGAGACACTATTGCAGCCCCCAGTCAAGCCGACTGATCCGCGACCACCGGTTGCGCCGGGGGAAGTGCTCGTGGCTAAAGGCGAAGTCATTGTGGAAGCGGGGCAGCGCATTACTAGGCGTATCGCGGAGCGCTTAGAAGCAGCTGGAGTTAACGAACTGGAAGTACAGGTAGACCGCGAGACCCGCGTGCGGATTATCGGCAACGGTCTTTACCATACAACTTGGCAGAGCACCATTTTGGGCCGGCGGACAGCCGCAGATATCTGCGCTGCTGACGGTAGCGTGCTGCTGCCTGCCGACAGCGAGTTGCACGATGATAACATCGCTCTTTTGCAGGCTGCCTATGAGCAGTTGCCTGACAAGCGTGTTGTGCTCAAAACCAGACGCGGCGTGGAAGAAGTAGTGCTCAGCGACCGCTATTTACCGAGCCAGGATAAGCATATTTCCCGAGACGATATAGTAGCGGCTGTCAACTATATGTTGGGGCTAATGCAGGGAATCGGTAGCCCAGACGATATTGACCATTTGGGCAACCGGCGTCTGCGCTCTATTGGCGAGCTCTTGCAGAACCAATTCCGCATCGGTCTTTCCCGGATGGAGCGCGTCGTTAAAGAACGCATGACCATCCAGGATGTCGACGTAATTACTCCGCAAGCGCTGATTAATATCCGGCCAGTCGTGGCCGCGATTAAGGAGTTCTTCGGCAGCTCGCAGCTTTCTCAGTTTATGGATCAAACGAACCCTCTGGCTGAGTTGGCGCATAAGCGGCGCTTGAGTGCCCTAGGCCCGGGTGGATTAAGCCGCGACCGGGCCGGTGTGGAAGTGCGCGACGTGCACCATTCCCACTACGGACGTATTTGCCCCATTGAGACCCCTGAAGGCCCAAACGTTGGTTTGATCGGCAACCTCAGTACCTATGCTCGGATTAATGCTTACGGGTTCATAGAGACCCCCTATCGGGTAGTTGATAAGGAGCAAGGGCGAGTCACAGAGGAAATTGAATATCTTCCCGCAGATGAAGAGGATGAATATGTAGTTGCCCAGGCCAATGCTGAGCTTGACGATGACTTCAGGTTCGTGGAACCGCGCGTTACTATTCGCTATAAGGATCAGGTAAAACGGGTTCCGCCGCAGGAAGTTGACTATATGGACGTATCACCTAAACAGGTGTTCAGTATTTCAACGACGCTCATTCCCTTCCTCGAGCATGACGACGCTAGCCGGGCGCTGATGGGCGCTAACATGATGAAACAGGCTGTGCCGCTTGTACGCCCGCAGGCTCCGCTTGTAGGAACAGGGATGGAAGAGAAGGCAGCCTTTGATTCAGGCAGTTTGGTTGTGGCTGCTAGGGGCGGAGTGGTGACCAGGGTAACAGCCCGCGAGATTGTTATTCGCAATGACGAAGGGGCAGTAGATACGTACAAACTGCTGAAATTTAGACGTTCCAACCAAGGTACTTGCGTCAATCAGCGGACCATTGTGCGTCAGGGGCAACGGGTGGAGAAAGGCCAAATCTTGGCCGATGGCCCTAGCACTGATCAGGGTGAGCTGGCTTTAGGGCGTAACGTGCTCTGTGCCTTCATGCCTTGGGGTGGCTATAACTACGAAGACGCAATTCTGCTCAGTGAACGTTTGGTTATGGAAGACGTGTTTACTTCCATTCATATTGAAGAATACGAGTCGGATGCCCGTGACACCAAGCTAGGGCCAGAGGAGATTACCCGCGATATTCCTAACGTGGGCGAGGAAATGCTGAAGGACCTGGACGACCGCGGCATCATCCGTATTGGTGCAGAAGTGCGGGCAGGAGATATCTTGGTTGGCAAGGTTACTCCGAAAGGCGAAACAGAACTGACGGCAGAAGAGCGCCTCTTGCGTGCCATTTTTGGCGAAAAAGCACGAGAAGTGCGCGATACCTCCCTTAAGGTGCCCCATGGTGAGGCCGGCATCGTGGTAGATGTACGGGTGTTCTTGCGAGAAGCCGGTGACGAGCTACCGCCTGGCGTAAGCATGCTAGTGCGCGTTTATATAGCCCAGAAGCGCAAGATTTCGGAAGGCGATAAAATGGCTGGGCGCCATGGTAACAAGGGCGTCGTAGCCCGCATTCTGCCGGTGGAGGATATGCCCTTCCTAGAGGATGGTACGCCAGTAGAGATTGTACTCAACCCACTAGGAGTGCCTTCCCGCATGAACGTCGGGCAGATTATGGAAACCCATCTCGGTTGGGCCGCCAAGGCGCTAGGCGTTCATATCGCTACCCCCGTATTCGATGGTGCTACTGGTGAAGACATAGAGAATGTTCTCATGAAAACCGGAGCATCTCCAACAGGGAAGAGTGTGGTCTATGATGGCCTTACTGGGAGAGCCTTTGATAACGAAATTACCGTCGGCTACATCTATATGCTGAAGCTCTTCCACCTAGTAGATGATAAGATTCATGCCCGTTCTACCGGCCCTTACTCCTTGGTTACGCAGCAGCCTTTGGGCGGTAAAGCGCAGTTCGGTGGACAACGCTTTGGTGAGATGGAGGTCTGGGCGCTAGAGGCCTATGGTGCAGCTTATACCTTGCAGGAAATCCTGACCGTGAAATCCGACGACGTGGTGGGCCGGGTACGCACTTACGAAGCCATAGTCAAGGGTGAAAATGTGCCTGAGCCGGGCGTGCCAGAATCATTCAAGGTATTGATAAAAGAGCTGCAGAGCTTGGGTATGAACATCAAGGTGCTGACAGGTGACCACGAAGAGATTGAGATTCGTGAGTACGAAGAAGACGTTAGCGATACCGTGCGCGAGCTTGATTTGAACATGGAAGGTCTCGAGGAAGACGAAACTACTAAGTCACCTAGCAGACCCGAGATAGAAGAGGTTGACGATGACGACTCGGAAGACGAGCCAGATTTGACTGCTGAGCCAGCTGGAGACGAGGAAGCTACGGATGATACAGATGCATCGTTAGATCCGGCTCAGTTGGCGAAAGTGTTGAGCGAACGCTTTGCTGGTTTGGCCCCAGAAAAAGAAGAGGTAGTTGAAGCTCCAGAAGCAGCAGAGGCAGTAGAAGAGCTGACCCTAGATCAAAAGCTAGCGCAGCTCAGCCGCATTATCGGCACTCGCCTGGAATCGGAGAACGACACTAAAGAAGGGGATGCAAGTGCCAAGCGTCCTAAACGTAGCAGCAAGGCCAAATCACCCGAAAAAGGTGTCTAGGACTATTGAAGGGAGAGTCAGCCATTGTTAGATCTCAACGAATTCAGTTGTATAAGAATTAGCCTGGCATCCCCTGATTTGATTCGCGAATGGTCTAAGGGAGAAGTTAAGAAGCCGGAAACGATCAACTACCGGACTTTGAAGCCGGAAAAGGAAGGGCTATTCTGCGAGAGGATTTTCGGGCCTACCAAGGATTGGGAATGCAACTGCGGCAAGTACAAACGCGTGCGCTATAAAGGCATCGTCTGTGACAAATGTGGCGTTGAGGTTACTCGCGCTAAAGTGCGCCGCGAGCGTATGGGGCATATTGAGTTAGCCGCACCCGTTTCACATATTTGGTACTTTAAGGGCATACCGAGCCGCATGGGCTTAGTATTAGATATGTCGCCTCGTCTATTAGAGCGAGTGCTGTACTTCGCTTCTTATGTAGTTTTAGATCCAGGCGATACCAGCCTTTCTTTCAAGCAGATACTGACTGAGACCGAATATCGTGAGGCGCGCGATAAATATGGTAACCAGTTTAGAGCGGGTATGGGGGCGGAGGCGGTTCGCGAGCTATTGCGGCAAATTGATGTCGACGCTCTAGCGAAAGAACTGAGGGAAGAGCTAGAAACTGCCACCGGTCAGCGCCGCATACGGGCAATCCGGCGGCTAGAAGTAGCAGAGGCTTTCCGGAAATCAGGTAACCGGCCCGAGTGGATGATTCTAGATGTCATCCCGGTAATTCCGCCGGATTTACGGCCGATGGTCCAATTAGACGGTGGGCGCTTCGCGACGTGCGACCTTAACGATCTATATCGGCGAGTAATTAACCGCAATAATAGGCTAAAACGTCTGTTGGAATTGGGTGCCCCCGACATTATCGTGCGCAATGAAAAACGCATGCTGCAGGAAGCAGTAGATGCGCTTATTGATAACGGACGCCGGGGCCGCCCAGTCACTGGCCCGGGTAACCGACCGCTTAAGTCGTTAAGCGATATGTTGAAGGGCAAGCAAGGCCGTTTCCGCCAAAACCTGTTGGGTAAACGCGTTGACTATTCCGGGCGTTCAGTTATCGTGGTCGGCCCAGAGCTTAAGCTCTATCAGTGTGGCTTGCCTAAAGAAATGGCATTAGAGTTGTTTAAGCCTTTCGTGATGAAGAAGCTAGTTAAGGATGGGCATGCCCATAATATCAAGAGCGCTAAGAAGATGGTGGAGCGCGTCCGGGACGAAGTCTGGGACGTACTAGAAGAAGTCATTCTGGAGCATCCAGTCTTGCTTAACCGGGCACCTACCTTGCACCGACTAGGCATTCAGGCCTTTGAACCGGTCTTGGTTGAAGGGCGGGCTATCAAGATTCATCCGCTAGTCTGTGCCGCTTATAACGCCGACTTCGACGGGGACCAGATGGCTGTGCACGTACCTTTGTCCGCAGAGGCCCAAGCCGAGGCACGCCTCTTGATGTTGTCAGCCCATAACTTGTTGAACCCTAAGGATGGTCGCCCAGTAGTGACGCCCACTAAAGATATGGTCTTGGGCATCTATTATCTGACCAGCGAAGACGAGAACGCGCCCGGAGCTAACCGCTCTTTTGCTAGCAGTGAAGAGGCAATAATGGCCCATGAGACTGGCGATCTGGCTACTAACGCCCCAATTTGGGTGCGCTTAGCTCCAGGGACCAAGAGGGAGAAAACAACTCTAGGACGTATCATCTTAAATGAAAACATTCCTCAGGACTTAGGCTTTGTTGACCGGAGCCAACCCGGCAATGAGCATAAATTGGAAGTAAACACTCTGGTGGAGCGCAAGCTTCTGGGTACAATCATCGAACGCTGTTATGACAAGCACGGCTCAACACTTACGGCAGAGATCCTTGATAATATTAAGAACCTTGGCTTTAAGTATGCCACTGTTTCTGGCATCAGTATTTCCATGAGCGATATCTCCGTGCCTGCGGCTAAAAAAGATATTATCGCCAACTCGGAAAAACAGGTTGCCGATATTGAACGGGCTTTTAGTCGGGGCATGATGAGTGACGATGAGCGCTACAAAGAAGTGATCGATATCTGGACTAAGGCTGGTACCGACGTACAGAAAGCTCTCTTCGATTCCATGGATCAGTTCAATCCGGTCTATATGATGGTCATGTCAGGCGCTCGGGGTAACTTTTCCCAGATCACCCAGATCGGCGGTATGCGCGGGCTAATGTCTGACCCCTCCGGCCGTACGATTGAGCTACCCATCAAGGCTAGTTTCCATGAAGGCCTAACTGTTCTGGAATACTTCACTTCGACCCATGGTGCCCGCAAAGGCGCAGCTGATACAGCTATCCGTACTGCTGACTCAGGTTACCTGACTCGCCGTCTGGTTGACGTTTCCCAGGATGTAATCGTGCGGGAAGAAGACTGTGGTACGACGTCCGGCATTTATGTCAACGACATCGGTGAGGATAAATATATCATCGAGCCATTGGCGGAGCGGATTGCAGGGCGAGTGGCTGCCGAAGACATTGTGGTTAGCGATTATCGCGACCCCGTCAGTGGCGAATTGCAGACAGCCGAAATGCAGCTGATTGCTGCCGGGGAAATGTTCACCAATGAGCTAGCAGAGCGGATAGCTAATTTCGGCATCTTAACCGCTCCCGAGGCGGGTGTGGTTACCATTAATGATGATCACCTGCTAGTTACCGACGTTAACGGCCAAGAGCATGTGCTCTACAAAGCGACTCCGGAGCAGGAAGTCATCGTGTCTGATGGGGCTAGCGTTACCCCAGGGCAGTCGCTTACTCGTGGGCTGATTCGGCAAGTAAAAATCCGTTCCGTACTCACCTGTAGGTCGCGCCATGGCGTCTGTGTCAAGTGCTATGGCCGCAATCTGGCCACTGGCGATATGGTGGAAGTCGGTGAAGCCATCGGTATTATTGCGGCTCAGTCCATTGGCGAGCCTGGAACCCAGCTAACCATGCGCACTTTCCATACAGGCGGCGTTGCTGGTGGAGATGACATTACTCAGGGTCTCCCGCGTGTGGAAGAGTTGTTTGAAGCGCGTAAGCCGAAAGGCCAAGCCGTAATCAGCGAGGTTGCCGGTGTAGTCAGCATAGAGGAAGATAAGGGGCTGCGCGCAGTACACGTGCAAACAGAAGAGGGCGAAACAAAAAGCTACTCTATCCCTTACGGTGCACGCCTGCGCGTTAGAGACGGCCAAGCCATTGAGGCTGGCGACGAATTAACGCAAGGCCCGGTTAATCCGCATGAATTGCTCATGGTGCGTGGCATGCGCGGAGTGCAAACTTATCTGCTGCAAGAGGTACAAAAGGTTTACCGCATGCAGGGCGTGGAAATCAACGACAAACACATTGAGGTCATCGTGCGTCAAATGATGCGCAAAGTGCGCGTTGACGAAATGGGTGATACCAGTCTGCTAGCAGGCGGCCTGGTGGATGTGTTTGAATTTGAAGAGGAAAACGCCGCGGTGATGGAGCAAGGCGGGGAACCAGCTGTGGCTCGCCCAGTCTTGCTGGGCATCACCAAGGCCTCGCTTGCTACTGATTCCTTCTTATCAGCGGCTTCTTTCCAAGAGACAACGCGAGTCCTAACTGATGCGGCCATCAAGGGCAAAGAAGATCCTTTGCTCGGGTTGAAAGAGAACGTCATTATCGGCAAACTTATTCCTGCAGGCACAGGCATGAATGATTATCAACAAGTTGCTTTGTCAGTTGCTAGTCGCCAGGAAGATTCTGTTGACAGTGATGCAACTGCCAACTATAATGTTTAAGTGTGCCTGAGTTTATCTGCTATGGAGGGAGCCAATTGTCTGCAGCGTTAACACGTTTAGAGTCCGCCTCAGGCAGGGTGGTTGGCCTTAAGCAAACTATGAAGGCGGTACAGCGCGGCCAGGTGGAAATGGTCTTTCTGGCCGAAGACGCAGAACCGCATGTGCTACGAGATTTACAGCAGCTCTGTGAAGAACTGGCCATACCTATTGAATGGGTAGCTAGCATGCGCGAGTTAGGAAAAGCGGCTGGCATTCAGGTTAGTTCTGCATCAGTAGCATTATTACGCGTGTAAGATGAGCTGCCCCTGCGCTTTAGCAGGGGCAGCCAATTGCAATTTTACTTCAGGAGGAAGGAGGTGCTTGCATGCCAACGATCAACCAGTTAATCCGTGGGGGCCGCAATAAGGTGGAATACAAATCCAAGGCTCCTTCCTTGCACAATTGTCCACAAAGAAGAGGTGTCTGCGTTAGGGTTACAACCTTGAGTCCTAAAAAGCCAAACTCTGCTATTCGTAAAATTGCCAGGGTGCGCTTGACTAATGGAGAAGAGGTTACAGCCTATATCCCAGGCGAAGGTCATAACCTACAGGAGCACTCCGTTGTCTTAGTACGGGGTGGCCGTGTTAGAGACTTACCTGGCGTTCGCTACCATGTTGTACGCGGTACGCTTGATGCCGGTGGTGTACAAAGCCGTCAGCAGAGTCGTTCCAAGTATGGTGCTAAGCGTGCCAAGGCTAAGAAATAATTGACTAGTTTAAGGCAGTCTAACTCTTATAGATAGGAGGGAATGGGATGCCCAGAAAAGGTCCGGTACCAAAGAGAGACGTATTACCAGATCCGATTTACGGAAGCAAATTAGTGACTCGCTTCATTAACAAGCTGATGACGGATGGTAAGCGTGGTACGGCTGAGCGTATTTTCTATGGGGCGATGGATCTGGTGCAAGAACGCACCGGTAAAGAGCCGAAGGAAGTATTTGAAGCAGCGCTTAAGAACGTGTCTCCTTTGTTAGAGGTTAAGGCCCGCCGTGTTGGTGGCGCTACTTATCAAGTGCCGATGGAGGTCTCCCCTGATCGTCAACAGATGCTAGCGATTCGGTGGGTAGTGCAATATTCCCGCGCTCGTGGCGAAAAGACGATGATTGAGCGTCTGGCTGGCGAGCTAAGCGATGCTGCTCAGGGAGTAGGCAACTCCATGAAGAAGCGCGAAGATACCCATAAGATGGCTGAGGCCAATAAGGCTTTCGCCCATTACCGCTGGTAAATACTCAGCTGGCAAGCAACGTAAGAGAGGAGGGGTATTATGCCTATTAATTTCGCACTAGACAAGATAAGAAACATTGGAGTCATGGCCCATATCGATGCTGGAAAAACGACCACTACCGAACGCATCTTGTT
>CALNBW010000277.1 GCA_937874815.1 uncultured Bacillota bacterium
GCTGTCCATCGGCATCGGCACCGCCTTCATGGAAAACATGGCTGCTGGACGAGGTTTCATTGCCCTCGCCGCTGTTATCTTTGGCAAATGGACGCCCTTAGGTACTATGGCCGCTTGTCTCCTGTTCGGGGTGTCTGAAGCGATTCAAGTTACCTCCAATCTGCTAGGCATTGGTAAGTATATACCGTCTTCGTTGATGGCCACTTTCCCTTATGTCATCACCATGCTAGCTTTGGCCGGTTTCGTGGGACGTTCGGTGGCCCCTGCAGCCTCTGGTCAACCCTATGACGTAGATAAACGCTAGAGGTGCAAGCTGATAGTTGCTCCGCAACAATCACTTTATCCCCCACAACGCCAAGGCGTTGCTAGAAGGAAGGCATCAGAATGCAAACAAGTAACTTACCCTATATTGTGGGCATCGCCGGGGGAACTGGCTCTGGGAAATCGACTCTATCGGAACGACTGAGCCAAGCCCTCCCTGGCGAAGTGGTATTGATCCGGCATGATAATTACTACCACGACCAAGCCCACTTACCTTTTACTGAACGCGTTAAGATCAACTATGACCATCCGCTGGCCTTTGAAACTGAACTCCTAATTCAGCATCTGGATGATTTAAGAACTGGGTGCCGCATCTATATGCCAGAATACGATTTC
Source organism: uncultured Bacillota bacterium (assembly GCA_937874815.1). Classification (GTDB taxonomy): domain Bacteria; phylum Bacillota; class UBA994; order UBA5500; family UBA5500; genus UBA5500. Next base: position 658 of record CALNBW010000277.1, read on the forward strand.
ACGCAGCACACACGGTGCCCCCATGAGGTGCTAGTTGAACCCAAACGGATTATTCTAGTGGAGGGAATTCTGGTGCTGGAGAATGCCGCTCTGAGGGAACGACTCGACCTCCGGATATTTGTGGATACGGATTCGGATACGCGCATCTTGCGCCGCCTCATGCGGGATGTCAATGAAAGGCAGCGCACCGTGGAGTCGGTAATTGAGCAGTATCTGCATACGGTGAAACCAATGCACGAACAGTTCGTAGAACCCAGTAAACGCTACGCCGACATTATCGTGCCCGAAGGCGGGCAGAACCAGGTAGCAATCGATATGATCGTGGCTAGGTTGCGTGCAGTTAGCATGACCTAACCAGCAAAAACTGCGGGCGGCGGGGCAACTTGCTTAGAGCACAGGAGCAGGCTCCAATCGTGCTTACAGCAAGTACCCCGCCGCCCTAGTAACCACCTGTAAGCTGTTGCGCTCCCACTACTGGTAAGGGGCCGATGGGGTCCTGCGTAGGCACGATTGGCGCTAGCCTGTGCCTGGCAGTATCCCTCGGCCCCTCCTTCTCTTGTCCCTACAACTGGGCGGCTGCGCGCTCTAGGCGGGCTATGGTACGCTCGCGCCCCACAACTTCCATAAGAGGGAATAGCGGAGGTGAAACCTTGCCACCGCAGATGGCTAGGCGCAAGGTCATAAAGAGCTCTTTGTTGCTCCAGCCCAGATCTGCTTGCGCTGAGTGGATAGCTGTTTCCAGTTCAGCTTCCTGCCAAGGCACTGTTTGGACAGCAGCCAGAACGGCCTTAAGACCAGCCTGCCCGTCCTTGTCTTTGAGCAACTTCTTAATCTCGGTCGTTGGCACCTCCGGCTCCAGGAAAAAATAAGGAAAATCGCGCACGTTATCCAAGCGCGGTAACCTCTCCTGAATCAGGCGGGCAATCTGTGTCAGGTGCCCAAGATCATATTCAGCGCCAATGAAGCCCTCTTTCTGCAAGAAGGGCACCAGCCGCTGGGCCAAGTCCGCCGGGTCTAGTTTTCTAATCCACTTAGCGTTAATCCAATCCAGCTTCTTGATATCAAAAATAGCATTCGATACGGTGCACTGCTCCAGCGAGAATTTCTCCAACAAATCATCAAGGCTTAGAATCTCATCTTCGTCACCACCGGGACTCCAAGATCGGAAGTGCGTCGTGTAGGGCAAGAAATTGAGCATTGCTTCTGGTAGGTATCCCATTTCAGCATACTCGCCCACAAAGGTGGCCCCCATACGCTTGCTCATCTTGCTGCGATCTTCATTGAGCATCAGGCTAAAATGAGCAAACTGGGGGACCTCGAAGCCTAGTGCTTGGTAGATAAGAATCTGGGGGAAAGTGTTAGAAATATGCTCTGAGCCCCGGGTGACCTGGCTAATCTGCATCAAATGGTCATCAATAACGGTGGCAAAATTGTAGACTGGCATTCCGTTTGACTTTATGATAATGAAATCGCCCATAAGCGAGGTGTCTGCTTCAATCCAACCACGCACTAGGTCTTGAAACCCAATCTTAACATCAGGGACACGTAAGCGGATGGTAGGTACTCGACCAGCCGCTTTGAGCGCCTGACGCTCTTGCTCAGTGAGGTGACGGCATTTGCCACTATACCGAATATCTTCTTTGGCGGCCATTTGCGCTTCCCGCTCCGCTTCTAGTTCCTCACTAGTGCAGTAACACTCGTAGGCTGCGCCGCTGGCGAGCAACTTCTCCGCATATTGATGATAGATATCTAGGCGCTCACTTTGTCTATAGGGCATGTGGGGACCACCCTTATCTGGCCCTTCATCCCAATCTAGCCCTAGCCAACGCAAACCGCGATAAACGCCGGCCTCGGCATCTTCTGTATTACGTTTGGTATCGGTATCATCGATACGCAGAATAAAGGTGCCTCCGTTTTGACGCGCAAACAGGTAGTTGTAGAGGGTTGTACGAGCATGGCCCACGTGGGCGTCCCCCGTGGGGCTCGGAGCCATTCTTACCCTGATCGGTCGCTTCAGTTCCATCTCACATTCTCCTTTACCAACAAATTAATCCATCGCCCTCAAACGGCGGCGTAAGTAACAGCCAATCGTAGCAAGCACCCACACGGTGAAGGCAACAACAATTACCACATTAGCGGCTAAGGTCTGATAACCTCCCATTAGCTCGGGCCGATAAAAAAGCAAGGCGCTAATAGTGGCGGTTAAGCAGACAAAAACAGGCGCTTGCCAAGGACGTTCCCAAAATACTGCCAAGATGACAGCAGCCATCATCGCTAGTATGAGCGAGCTAGACACAGCAGCTAAGTAATAGCTGGCATCCTGCCCCCGGCTTAATACCAGCTGCTTAATTATACCGCTGGCTGCTATGATCAGCAAAACCCCCAGCCCATATGCTTTCCGCATCGCAACCGCCCTTCCTCGCCAGAAATGTTCTATGCCCAGTTTACCCGATTTTGTCAGGTTGCGAAAGCCTTGCGGCTTGGTAAGCATTTTCGGTAAATAGTTAACATACCTTAGGAAACAACTAAGCAGGAAAGGAGCTCTTTATGCAGAAAGATGAATATATGTAAACCAAGAGGAGGTTTTTTGGATGGCAGATATGGAGATTCGTATGGTTGAGGGGCGCGCTGATGCCCACTTTAAAGGTTTTACAGTAGCAACGGGTGGCAATGAGGCCCCTTCCCCCTTTGATTTGTTTGTGGCCTCTTTGGGCACTTGCGCTGGCCTTACTGCGGCTAGTTACTGCAAGTCTCGTGGCCTGGACAGTGAGGGAATGCAGATCCTAATTGACCTGGAGCGCGATCCTGATACGAGGCTGGCTAGCAAGATCAAAATGGAATTCGTGTTACCGGAAGGCTTCCCCGCTGAGCACCGCGACCGCGTGGTCAAAGCTGCCGGTGCCTGCTTCGTTAAGAAGCATCTCTATCAGCAGCCGGAGTTTGAGACGACGGTAAGGGAGTAGCAGGAGGCTGCTGATAAAGGTTGTTAGTCCTACTCGTGCGCGTGTGGCCTAATTACTGTAGGCAGGTGCTTAGCCATCGCCTGATGCGGCCAAAACTCGCCTAAGCTCAAACAGTTGGCCGCATTTAACCGTCAGTCGTTGGGGACATTCCTCAGCCCACAAAATGCGCTTCCGGCAGAGGTGTGTCCCCTTTCCTCAAAAGCACCCTTCATTTGAGGCCCCAATGCGCTTCTCGTAGGACCAACAACCCTACTAGCGGTCTTCATGCAAAAGGGCCATGCCACTTGGGTATGGCCCCTTTTGTATGGCTTCTAGGGTAGAGGCTCTATAGCCCGTTGACGGCTTCCTCTAGCCGGCGCAAAGCTTCTTCGATTACAGGGCGCGGGCAGGCCAAGTTAAAGCGCTCGAAGCCCTCGCCTCCTGGGCCAAAGACGTAGCCATCATCGAGGGCCAGGCGTGCCTTTTCGCGCAGGAAACTCTGCAATTCCAGTGGGCTCATGCCTAACTTACGCATATCAACCCAAGCTAGGTAGGTACCTTCCAGGTTCGCTACTCGGAGTTGAGGCAACCGAGTGGCAATGAACTCGCTAAAGTACTTGAAGTTTGCGCTGAGATAGGCACGCAGCTGTTCCAGGTAATCATCACACTGGGTTAAGGCTGCTTCCGTAGCCACATAGCCGAAGACGTTGCCACTGTTATGGCCGGCACGTGCGGCAATAAAACGTTCGCGGAGTGCATCGTTAGGAATGATCACGTAAGAAGTTGCCAAGCCGGCCAGGTTGTAGGTCTTGCTGGCAGACATGAAAGTAATAGTATGTTGCTCAATTTCGGGCGAAAGAGTAGCCGTTACGGTATGCTCCACACCGGGTGCCAATAGGTCACAATGAATTTCATCGGAGAATATAAGGCAATTATGTTTTACGCAGATATCCGCCAAGCGCTGCAACTCTTCTTTGTCCCAGACCCGCCCTACCGGATTATGAGGACTGCAAAGAATCAAGGCCTTAATGCGGGGGCTGCGCACTGGGAAGCTCGTCCGCACCTCGAATAGCTTTTCTAGGCCCTCAAAATCCATCTCATAACGCCCATCGACTTCCTTTAGCTGGTTATGAATAACTTGACCGCCCCTGCCCTTAATGGCAGAAAAGAACGGGTAGTAGACTGGCGATTGCACTATCAACTCATCCCCTGGATGGGCGAATGCTTCCACGGCCGAAAAAAGGCCATTGACAACTCCAGCACTAAACACTATCCATTCCTTCTTGATTTTCCAACCATAGAGCTTGTCCACCCGTTCCACAATGGCATCGTACAGCGATGCTTGCGGGAAAGTGTAACCGTAAATGGGGTGCTCAGCTCTTTTCTTTATTGCCTCGATTACAGGCGCTGGAGCCTGAAAATCCATGTCTGCAACCCACATGTCTAACACGTCTTCTCTGCCAAACAGAACCGTATTGTTATCATGTTTGCTGCTATTAGTGTGGCGCCGGTCAATCAGTTGGTCAAAATTATACTGCACCTTTGCTACCTCCTCCGTATCATTTACTTTAATTCTAGCATAACGACTCATTCGTGGGCAGCGTACGATTGCCTGAACTCGACCCACCGTTGTAAAACGTCAGCGTTGGCGAGAAGAAAGGCATTCCAAGTTTCCATTGCACTTACAGTATCAGGGTTCAAGTAATGCTCAATTAACTCTGTATCGATCAGTAGGCTTGTCGTGACTCCTAGGTTGCGCAGGAACTGCTCAATTGTCTCATGTCGCGCCAGCAAATATCTACCTAATCGCTCACCGCTACTGGTTAGCTCGATCACGCCGTATTTTTGGTATGTTACGTAGCCCTTTTCTGCTAATCTGCGCACAGTGCGCGAGACTGACGGCGCTTGTACGTTAAGCTGCTCCGCCAGAGCATTTACCCGTATCGATGGGGCTTGCTGACAATTGCGGTAGATCATCTCCAGATAATCCTCCATGCTAGGTGTCAGATCACGCTCGCCGCTCTGCTTGATCAATTGATAACCTCGTACAGTACGAAATTCTCTTTCCTCCGCCATTACTACTTTCCCTCCCCCTAGCAAAAATTGCTGCTCACTGCTAGCTTATGCTCGGAACAGACGGTGATACCTGATGACTTAGCCGCGAGTAACACTGGCCCCTGCTCAACCATATATTACTGTGAGTAAAGAGTTACTGACTGCTAACTCTCTCTGTAAAGAGCGCTAGGGAGAAGGGAGGGATTAAGCTGTGCACGTAAGTAATGCCGTTATCCCCCTAACAGACTTACCCATTGGTCAGTCGGGCATTGTCCGAGAGTTAAGGGCGAGTAGCCGTATGCGCCGCCGCATGCTCGATTTTGGGCTCGTGGGATCGGAA
>CALNBW010000278.1 GCA_937874815.1 uncultured Bacillota bacterium
TAGGCTGCCTATCCTTTTTCCTGGTTTTATCTGCGGGCACAAAAAAACACCTCCTACAGCGTTATTATGGCTATAAGAGGTAGTTTTTTATTTGCCTATTCCTTTTTCTCGAAGCTATTCTGGCTTCCGCACTCAGGGCATTTACGAGGTTTACAACGCCCTTCTTTCTCGTGCCCGCATTTAGTGCACTTGAAAACTGCCACTTCCCCAGCCTCCTTTGCTTTAGCTTCGGCCCTGCAATCGGCGCATATTCCTACAAACTCCAGCCTATGACCGGTAACGCGGCCGGGACAGGAGCCTGCCGCTCGCTTATCTAGTTCGGGCTCATAGGGTAATTGCACGTCCGACACACTGCCACACTGACTACAACGAAAATGATAATGCGCTTCGGGGTTACCGTCATAGCGATCTTGACCGCTACCGTAACTCAACTGCAAAATCTCGCCCATATTCACCAGCGACCGCAAATTGCGGTAGACCGTTCCTAAACTAACGTTCGGGATTTGCTCCCGAACCCGCTCATAAATCCAGTCGGCTGTAGGATGGCTAGTGGTGCCGCGCAGGACTTCGAGGATTAAGCGGCGTTGTTCTGTCATTCTCTGAAAACCACCCACTGGAAAGCGCCTCCTGATAATAACGATTACTATTTACTAGTTTACTCAATCCCCGTTGCTTTGTCAATCGCGCTCAGCGTCTACTAGCGATCCGTTTGTAAGCCCGATGCAGTTGCTGGCTATCGTCGCTATCGGCCGTCATCTCTATGCCCCGCTTCAACCATTCTACAGCCATGGGCCGCTGGCCCTGGCGCTCATAGTGAGCAGCCAACCGCAGATAGGCTGGGGCATAGGTTGGTGCTAGCTGCGCCACCCATTCGTAAGCCCAAAGCGCCAACTCCGTTTGTTTTAATTTCTCGCAGTCCGAAGCCAACACGACCAGAGCTGCACGTATATCCTGCAGCTCCTCCTCCGACGCTCCTAGCAACATTGTTTGCATCTCCTGATCTGCTTTGTCCCAGTCCCGTTTAATTGCAGCCCGCTTCACTCTCTCTAGGTAGGTTGTCGCCATTTTCATAATTAGCACCTCCCGCCACAGATGTTCGCTGTTCAGCTTGCCTATTCCTTCACGTTACAGTAAATTCTGTTTATCCCACTAGACAAAACTAGGCTGCTCGGCTTTTATCCCTTTTGCGGCTGCCCCAACAGGTTGCGGCCGCTAATGAAAACAGCAAAGCGCCGGCCCGCAGAGCTGTTTGCAGGGCCGCGTCAGCGAAGAATTGTTCTGGCAGCAGGTTAATCAGCAGGTCGGTGGCTGGGTCAAGCAGCCAAAGATCGTTACTGAAGCTAAGTAAGTGGAATAAAATGAAGGATTGGTTGAAATCCCGACTAATGAACAAGGCCAACAGCGCACCGATCAGGATGGCCCCGATAGCGCCGCGAGTTAGCTTGATTAAATAGGTTTGAAAGCTGGCCCGACGATAGGCCCATACACCCCAGAGGGCCAATAGCAGCAATAGCAGCCCGGTTAAGTATCTCACCCCAGCAAAGAGCTGCTGCACGTCCTGCATATGCAAAATCTCGCGCTCGTTTAGAAACCAGCGCGGGGTATCGTCTAGAGTGACCTCTAGATTGGGATCTGACAAAGATCCGCGCAAATAAGCTGCTGTATGCTCCGCGTAGCGATAAACATCGGCGTCGCCCATGCCAATGGTTTGCGGACTGCCTAATTGGAGCAATTCGCGGGAGATAAAGTTGGCATCGTAGGCCACCCCCTGCACTGCCAATAGAGCGGCGAGAACCAGCAGTGCCACCGCCAAGAATAAGTTACCAACTAGGCGTTTCATTGCATCACCTTCCTATTCCTTAACACGATCTTAACGCGCTAACCCTTTTTCCAGCAAGCATTCACGTTACAATAATAATGACGAAGGTAGGATTCCCCTCGGAGGTGCAAACGTGCAAAATAGTCTTACGATGTCCTTTGGTTTAATAGGAGGACTCGGCCTATTTCTCTATGGCATGCAGCTGATGGCTGACGGGCTCCAAAAAATGGCCGGTGATCGGCTCCGCCGGCTGATTGAAGTACTCACCGGCACCCCAATTACTGGCATGCTGGTAGGGGCAGCAGTAACAGTGCTGGTGCAGAGTAGCAGTGCTACCAGCGTTATGGTTGTCGGGTTTGTTAATGCCGGCCTCATGACGCTCGCGCAAGCTATTTCCGTGATTATGGGTGCAGCTATTGGCACTACAGTTACTGCCTTTATGGTTTCCTTAAAGCTTACAGACTTAGCATTGCCGGCTATAGGCATCGGGTTCCTGCTGACGATTATTGGCAAACGCAAACGGACCAAATTTGTCGGACAGGCTATCCTAGGTTTCGGCGTACTCTTCTTAGGTCTAAACATCATGGGCGACGCCATGATGCCCCTCCGCACTAACACAGTTTTCACGGGGCTAATGCTCAATTTTAGCCAGCAGCCATTGCTAGGCGTACTTGCTGGTGCGCTGTTTACAGCTATTGTGCAAAGCAGCAGCGCTACTAGTAGCCTTGTTGTGGCTTTAGCGGCCGAAGGCCTACTCGACCTTAACTCATCTTTCGCGCTCATGCTTGGTGCCAATATTGGCACCACAGTCACTGCCCTGTTAGCATCATTGCCGATGAAACTGACGGCAAAACGGGCGGCCCTAGCCCCCCTGCTTTTCAAGGTGGCGGGGGTTGTCATCTTTATGGTGCTTTTTAACCCGTTCCTGGCAATAATAGCTAAGCTCTTCCCGACAGTAAGTAGGCAGGCGGCCAACGCCAATATTCTTTTTAACGTGGCTAATGCCTTGATCATGTTACCTTTTATCCCTGTTTATGAGCGCTTGGTGGAACGACTGTTGCCGGGCGTAGACTCCACCGAGCCTCTGGGGGCAATTTACCTGGATAAGAACCTGCTGGGCACCCCTTCGGTGGCCTTAGGACAGGCAGCGAAGGAGCTAATGCGCATGGGGAATCTGGCAATTCAAATGCTAGATGAATCCCTAACTGCTTTTGACTCCAGCGATGGCGTCCATCTAACCGAGATTGCCCAGATAGAAGATACTATTGACCAGCTGGAGCGGGATATTGTGGATTACCTGGTGCAATTATCCCAGGCCTCTTTAAGCGATGAACAATCGGAACGGCTCAATGCGCTGCTCCATGTCAGCAGCGACCTGGAGCGCATCGGTGACCATGCCCAGAATATTGCAGATTTGGCCGACTACCGCATCGAGCATCGCCTGCCTCTTTCCAATGAAGCGGAAGCGGAACTGACTGACATGAGCACGCAGGTGCGCAATCTGGTGGAGAATGCGGTGTCTATCCTTACTTCAAATGACCAAGCGGGCGCGAAGCGCGTTATTGACGATGAGGGCAGTATTGACCTGCTGGAGAAAAGCCTACGCCGCCAGCACATCAAACGGCTGAATAGCGGCACCTGTTTTCCGGCGTCGGGCATACTTTATCTCGATCTCATCTCCAATTTAGAACGCATTGCCGACCACGCCAATAATATTGCTGAAGAGTTGGCCGGAATCGAGGAGAAAAAACCTAACCCCCTCAGCAAAATGTCTCAGATAGCTAATAGCTGAGCTACGGCCACGGCACCGCGCCGTGCTAACTCGGCCAAGCATTCTGCCGTTGAACCGCCCAGATGCGGGGTCAAAATAACGTTGTCCAGCGTTAGCAATGGATTGTCAGTAGCTAGAGGTTCGGGGTCAAACACATCAAGGGCAGCGCCCGCTAAGCGCCCACTCAATAGTGCCGCTCGCAGTGCCTCTTGTTCAATGATAGCCCCCCGTGCGGTGTTAACCAAAAATGCGCCTGGTTTGAGCAACGCCAGGCGTTTTTTGTTGAGCAGCTGATAAGTATCATCCGTCAGGGGCGCATGAATGCTGACAATGTCGCTGGCTGCAAGTAGCGCCTCCAGGCCCACAACTTCGTATTCGAGGCTATCCACCTGGGGTAGACTACGGCTAGTCACTAACAGGCGTACGCCAAAGGGTTGCAGGAGCGCCGCAACCCGCTGTCCGATTTGACCAAAGCCGACCAGGCCGACCGTTCTACCCCGCAGCTCGGCCCCTAGCAAGCGACTGCTTTCCCAACCTGCCGCACGCAAAAGCTGATCGGCCCGGGGGATGTGCCGCAGGCTGGCTAGGATTAGCCCTAGTGTCAACTCGGCCACTGCATTAGCATTGGCACCGGGCAGATTTACCACTTTAATACCTAGATTAGCTGCAGCGGCCGTATCTACCTGATCAACACCGGCTCCATGCAAAACAATGCCCCGCAGATGGGAACAGCGCCGTAAAAGCGGGGCTGGGATAGTGCCAGTGCGGACAAAGATGGCATCGGCCGGCTCCAGCTGCTGCCAGTAGAGCTCTAGCTCCCGCTGGCATGCAGAGAAGGGCAGATTAACTTCTTGTACTAGGGCTCGGCCAGCGATTACAGAGTTAAATATGTCTGTCCTCACAGGCGTATCCGGTGTAGCTGTGATCATGATCTGCGGTAACCTCATTCAACTACCTCCTTGCGTCTAATCATCTGGTAGCTGATATTATCATAACCGAAGAATCCGCTGTAGGAAAGTTGTGCTATACTGAGCTTAAATTATCTAGTAAACGAGGTGCTTTTATGAATCAGGCTCCCCCTAATCGACCCGTTATTTATCTGTTAGCTACTGGCGGGACCATCGCTGGACGGGCTAATTCTCCTTTACAAACGGCAGGCTATCGGGCAGGCGAGCTTTCTGTGGCAGAGCTACTAGCTGGTGTACCTGGGCTAGATAATATCGCTGAGATTAGAGGCGAGCAAGTCTGCAACGTGGCCAGCCCCTTCATTACCATAGATATTTGGCTATCATTGGCGCGCAGGATTAACGAGCTATTGGCTAGCCCCGAAGTTACAGGTATCGTGGTGACGCACGGCACCGATTCGCTCGAAGAGACGGCGTATTTCCTCGATCTAGTAGTCAAGAGCAATAAACCAGTTGTAGTTGTAGGTTCAATGCGCCCAGCCACTTCCCTCAGTCCCGACGGACCGCTGAATCTAGTGGATGCGGTGCATGTGGCTGCTAGCCCAGAGGCACAGGGCCAGGGAGTATTAGTAGTCATGAATGACGAGATCTACGCGGCACGCGACGTCAGCAAAACCCACGTGAGTCAGCTACATACCTTCCGTTCGCACGATTTGGGGGCCCTTGGTAGTGTGTACAGCGGCGTAGTCACCTTCTATCGCAAGGCCGTGCGGCGCCATACTGCTGCTACCGAGTTCGTCATTGAGCAGCTACCGACGCTACCCCGAGTAGACATTATTTACGCCTACTTAGGAGCTGACGGGGCCTTAATTGACGCTGCTGTCGCCGCTGGTGCCCGGGGCATCGTACTCGCCGGCATGGGCCAGGGCGGCGGCACCACAGAGCAGAACGAAGCCCTGCAGAGTGCCCAAGAACAAAGGGTGGTCATTGTTCGCTCTAGCCGCACTGGCAGCGGCCGCATTCTGCCCCAATCACCAGCAGGGCTCGAGCGCGGTGTCGCTATTACTGCCGATAACCTCAATCCCCAGAAGGCACGTATTTTGCTTGCGCTGGCGCTAACCCGGACGACTGACCGCCAGAAGATACAGCAGATGTTTACCATTTATTAAGCAAAACTTGGCCACCTCGCTTGAGGAGGTATTGTGAAAGGGCACGGTCATACTTGAGCGCTGTAGCCAGGCACTGTAGGAATGAGCTCAGTTCGCTAAGGGAGCGACGGCACTCGCAAGCTCGGCCTATTGTCGCTCTGGGTCCTTAGCTCCCTCGCTCCTTGATTCATGGCTCCAATGCGCTTTGCGTATGACACGCGCCCTTTTGCGCGTGTGGGCTTTCTCTGCCAATATTCTCGTGGTTGTGCAAGGGCCGGATCAAGTGAATTGCGCAAGCAGTTCCCGCCACGTCAATGCGTGCGGCAACGACATCCAGAGATGT
>CALNBW010000279.1 GCA_937874815.1 uncultured Bacillota bacterium
AAGCACCTACCTACAGTACCAGGCCACACGCGCTCAAGCAGGACCACGACCTTTATCAGGTGCCCTCATACCCTGCAGCCCCTTTTATCGCAACCATCCTGGATAGACCGCCCAGGTAACAGATGATACAATAATTTATATGCCTTAATCGCAATGTGGCCGCGCATTTTACTTTGTATCATCATGAGGAGGCGCCAGTAGAATGGAGCATGACCCGACTCTCGCTGCAAACTCGATTGACGTTCCCCAAGCTGAAATTCGCCGTCGTATCTTTAGTATGGTTTGGCCCGCCACTGTTGAAAACATATTGCAGATGCTCGTTGGCATTGTCGCTACCGGTATGGTTGGAAAAATTGGTGCGGAAGCGGTGGCGGCTGTAGGGCTTAGTACCCGTGTTACCCAGCTCGTCTGGTGTCTTTTCTCAGCCATAGGTACTGGTGCCACTGTGCTGATTGCGCGTGCGTTTGGGGCTAACGACCAAAGGTCTGCCCAACGCACGGCCGAGCAAGCCCTGTTGCTGGCGCTAGGATTGGTCGGTGTACTGACGATTATCATCTGGAGTAAGGCGCGCATGTGGCTGGTTTTGCTGTTTAATCCTGAAAAGGAACTGTTAGAGAGTGCCTATGTTTTTCTCAGGATCGCTGTCTGGGGTATGCCCTTCATGGCTGTAATGCAGGTGGTGGGTGCCATCATGCGGGGGGCAGGGAACACCAAAACCCCCATGCAAATAGCATTCTTCGTGAACATTATCAACGTGGTTGCTAACTACGTTTTGATCTATGGGATCTTCGGTTCTCCCGCCCTGGGTATGATAGGGGCCGCTATTGCCATGCTAATCTCCCAGTCGGTGGGCGCTGTGCTAGCTTTCTATGCCATCTCCCGTCCTATGTCTGTCATTCCCTTGCGCTTGCGACAGCGGGTGCAGGCTGATATTAAGGAGATGCGCCGTATTCTCGTCATCGGCATTCCGGCCGCCTTTGAGTCTTTGTTTTGGCAGTTTGCTTCCATCATCATGATGGGGTTGATCGTCACCTTTGGCACCAACGCCTTAGCGGCACATCAACTGGGGCTAAACGCCGAGTCCCTCTCTTATATGCCCAGCGCCGGCTTCGGTATTGCCGCCACCGCCTTTGTGGGCCAGAGCTTAGGGGCTGGTAGGCTGGATTTGGCTCGCCGTTATGTCAAAGAAATCAACAAATGGGGTATTATCCTAACAGTATTCACGGGCGGGTTGTTGCTACTAGTTCCTACGCAGATAATGTCCTGCCTTACCGACGAAGCCGAGGTCATTGAACTGGGGGCAATCTATTTGCGCTTAATGGGTTCTGTGCAGATTCCCCAGCTAATTGCCGGTATTCTTAGCGGTGCCATGCGTGGCGGGGGCGACACTAAAGCCCCAATGTATATCGGTGGCATCGGTATCTGGGGTATCCGCATTCCTTTCTCTTTCATCTTGAGCCAACGTTTTGGGATGGGCATTATCGGTGTCTGGGTGGCAATGGTCATGGATTTAGTGACTCGCTTTGTGCTCACTACCCTCCGCTATCGCGGTGGGAAATGGAAAAGGGCGCTAGCTAGCGATCAAGAGATAATAAGCGAGGCCTGTTAATAACAAAAAAACTGTCCTGCACTGTAATCGGCAGGACAGTTTTTTCTATTCTACTCAAAGGTACCTTTGACAACTGCTCGGCCGCCATCCACCATGAGGCGACCTTTGGCCCAAACCCGGTTAACCTCCAAGTCGTCAGTCAGTTCAACCAGGTCGGCATCGGCTCCGCGCACAATGCAGCCTTTTTTGCCCTGCAAGTTCAGGTTCTGAGCGACGTTGGTAGTCAGCAATTTCAATGCTTCTTCCATGGGCACGTGCCCTTTAACCATAACGTCGCGCCAGGTGTCTAGGTCGGCGCGCACTGAGCCTACCCCGAGCCCGATGAGGTTACCACCGCGGTCAAATTTGGGCATGCTGCCATTGCCATCAGAACTGATGGTGATGTTGCTGATCGGCACGTTGAACTCGTTGAGCAAGCGCATGATGCCCTTATAAGCCTCTGGGCCGGCCGTGATGTCAACTCTTCCGCCTTGCTTCGCGAAAGCGGCCCCTTGCTCAAGCAGCTCTGGGGTGCGGTTCATGTGAGTAGGCGTAAAGATAGTAATGGGCAGCTCCGAAGTCTCTAGGATGTCGAAGATAGGCTGGATGCCGCGCGGCCCACCGCCAACATGGAAGTGTACCAGGCCTGGCTTACCTCCCAACATACCGCCCACACGGGCTTCAGCTGCTAGTTTTCTAATCTCGGCCACATCGGGCTGGGAGGAGCGGTGATCTGAAATGGCGATTTCGCCCACGCCGATAACCTTATCAATTAGAATTAAATCATTGCGTACATTGTCGGTGATAGTACGCGTGGGGACTTCATACGCCCCCGTATAAATAAAAGTGGAAATGCCCTCTAGTTCTAGGGCCCGGGCCTTGGCCAGGAGGCCATACATATGCCGGGTGGTGCCATCAGTTCCTAAGCAGCCAACTACAGTAGTGACCCCGTTTAGGGTGATCTGCGATAGTTGAATCTCTGGTGTGCGCGTAGCTGGGCCGCCTTCGCCCCCGCCGCCGATCAGGTGCACATGCTGATCTATGAAGCCGGGAACAATCGTGGCACCCTTGGCGTCAACTACTTCGACATCGCCTAAGCCGCTCGGCACCGGAATGTTGCTATCTAGGTGAGCAATGCGGTCGCCCAGAATAAGAATATCGCCTTTGCCGACTGGCTCCGGACTGTAAACATTTGCGTTTTTGATAATCTTGATCATGATAGTATCCCTCCTTCCCTTTTCTTTTGGACAACCAGGGCAACTTTCCTGCCTTAGTGTCTGTAGTAGAGCACAAATTAACCGTTCTGCATGTGTTTTGCCTGCCTAGCATGCTAGAATGGGAGGGACAAGGAGGTTGACTATGCAGGTAGGGAAGCTAACACCTGCTGCGCTGCAGCAGTTAATCTTTGATCAGCTAGGTAAACGTAGACCGGAAGTGGTATTAAGAGGAACATTTGGGGAAGATTCAGCCGCACTCAATTTAGAGGGCGATCTCTGCGTCATGTCTACCGACCCCATTACGGGGGCTGCCAAGCATGCCGGTTGGCTGGCCGTGCATGTATCCTGCAACGACGTTGCAGCTAATGGCGCTGAGCCGGTGGCAGTGTTGCTAACTCTGCTCTTGCCGGCCGGGGCAGATCTCGGCTTAGTGCAAGAGATCATGACTGATGCCGAGAAGGCGGCACGTGAAGTGCGGGTAGAAATAGTTGGCGGGCACACTGAGTTAACGGCAGCCGTTAATCAGCCCATTATTTCAACTACTGTTATCGGGCGAGTAGCGGCAGAGCGCTTGGCGACTAGCAGTAGCATTCAGCCCGGCGATGCCCTAGTGGCGACCAAGTATGTGGGCTTGGAAGGCACAGCTATCTTGGCGGCGGATTTCCCAGCTATTACGAAGCCCTTACTGGGGGCGGCTTTATGGGAAGCGGCCTGCGCCTTCACGCAGCAGATCAGTATTGTGCCTGAGGCCAGAATTGCAGCGGCCTGTGGCGTGCGGGCTATGCATGACGCTACCGAAGGCGGTGTTGCAGGCGCGGCCTATGAGATGGCAGGTGCCGCTGGCCTTGGTTTCGCTATAGAAGAGAAGGCCTTGCCAATTCATCCCGCTACCAAGCTCTTAGCCGAACACTTGCAGTTCGATCCGTTGCGCCTTATTTCCAGTGGCACGCTGCTTTTGGCAACGCCTGTTCCAGAGATATTGCTAGCCGAGTTGGCAGCTCACGATATTCCCGCCAGCGTTATTGGCCATTTCCATGCCAGTGGCAATAAGCGGCTATATAAAGCAAATGGGATGAGCGAACCAATCAGCCCACCAGAAAGCGATGAGTTATGGCGTCTCCAAGCCAGTTTGCTCGCGTCAAAAAGTTCTGAAGGCTCACATAGCATTTAGGGCTTGACCTTGCCGTCCCTCGGTTTGCATGGTACAATAAGGCAATAAGCAGGTGGTTATAAGTGACCTCTACTCCGATAGTGTCTGCACTACGGGAGTTGGCAGATAAAGAAAAACAGTCGTTACACATGCCTGGACATAAGCAGGGGTTGACGCCCGGCTTATTGTCTGGCTGGTTAGGAAATACACTACTATATGACCAGACTGAAGTTGGCATTCTAGATAGCTTGCACGCGCCTGACGGGCCGATCCGGCAATCAGAGCAACTAGTTGCTACTTTGTATGGCACAAAGGCTACTTATTTTACTACGAATGGTTCCAGCGCGGGTTTGATTGCCAGCTTGCTGGCGGCAACCGACACGGGTGCCACGGTAATTGTGCCGCGAAATGTGCATAAGGCTGTTCTAGCAGGCATCATCTTGGCAGATCTATGGCCTTATTTTGTGGAACCAGTCTACCAAGACGGTTATGAGCTCGGCATTACGCCAGCTAGTCTGCAGGCTGCGCTAACGGCGCATCCCGAAGCACAGGCTGTGCTCTTATTGCACCCCACCTACGAAGGGGTGGCTTGCGATTTAGAGCAGTTAGTAGGCATTGCGCGAGCTGCTAACTGCAGGGTTGTTATTGACGAGGCCCATGGGGCTCACTTTCCTTTTCACCCCTCGCTACCAACATCAGCTGTACGTGCTCCGGCCGACTGGGTGGTGCAAAGCGCCCATAAGACATTGCCAGCCCTCACGGGGGCGGCCTGGGTGCATCGCCTTAACGATAATTTTACTGATGACTATTTTCGTAGCCGCCTGAACTTGGTGCAGTCAACCAGCCCGTCGTGGCTACTATTGGGCTCGCTAGATCTGGCGCAACAGGAGCTACGCATGCATGGTCGTTCCTGGCTAGACCAGGCGATAACTAAGGCCAATGAGCTGGCAACTGCCATTGAGCAGAACTCGCCTCTCGTGCGTTGGCAACCTCCTACAGCGGGGGGATACCAACAGGACCCCTTGAAAATCAATTTGCTAACAGCTGCTAGCGGACAGAGCGGATATGCAGTAGCGCGTTACCTAGAAGAACAGGGATACTACGTTGAGATGGCTAAGTCCCATGCTGTACTCTTCATGCTTACTATGGCCGATGCCGCCATGCCTATAGATCCTTTAGTGAAATGCTTGGCCCGACTACCACGGGCCACTGGTAATCCCATTGGGTTGCCTCCGGCACCGCCACTACCGCAGCTTTATCTGCGGCCGCGCCAAGCATATTTAGCAAAAACTTGTACAGTTGCAAGAGCCAAAGCCCTGGGGAGAATTGCCGCCAGGCCGGTTTATGCTTATCCGCCGGGCGTTCCTTTAGTTTATCCGGGCGAGATTTTGGACCAAGAGATTTTGGCATATGTAGATGAACTTGTTGCCAAAGGCGGCCATTTAACTGGACTGCAACAAGGAGCATGGGTTGTTGTAGTCGAACATAAGGAATGATGATATGCCACTGATTACTTTTGAGGGAGCCGATGGGTCGGGGAAGACGACTCACATGGAGCTATTAGCAGCAGAGTTAGAGCGGCAAGGGCACTCCGTCTTACTGACGCGCGAACCTGGTGGGACTAGGCTCGGCAATGATATTAGGCAGATGGTGTTGTGGAATACCGAGCTCGAGATCAGCCCCATGGCAGAAATGTTGCTCATGGCAGCGGCACGTGCTCAGCACGTAAGCGAGGTGCTAAAACCGGGCTTGTTGGCGGGGCGTCTAATACTCTGTGATCGTTATATTGATGCCAGCCTTGTCTATCAAGGCATCGCCCTCGGTTTGGGGCTGGAGCTAGTGGCCTCAATTAATGACAAAATTGTTGGTGGGCTCTGGCCCGATGTAACGGTGCTCTTGGATGTGGCACCGGAGGAGGCCTTTGCTCGTAGCATAACCGAAAGGCAGCAAGCCGATCGCATTGAAAGCAGAGGGTTAGCTTATTACGCTCAGGTCTGCAGTGGCTATCGCTTGTTGGCCCAAAAATGGCCAGAGCGAATAAGAATAGTAGATGCTAGTCGCCCTATCGACGTGGTGCAGCGTGATATTCTCGCAGTCGTGAACAGTATATTGTAGTGGAAGATTAAAAGGGGGGTAAGGTAGATGAAACTTATCGTGGCTGTTGTGCAGGATAAGGACAGCGTGCGCTTAGTTGAGGCGCTGATGGAGAAAGGTTATCGTTCAACCAAGTTAGCTAGTACTGGCGGTTTCCTGAAGTCGGGCAACACTACTCTACTGATAGGTGTTGAGGAGAAACACGTACAAACTGTTGTCGACATCATCAAAGAGAGTTGCCATTCACGTGAACAGCTGATTACACCGATGGCCCCAGTTGGTAGCAACTCCGTGGAAAGCTATATGCCGTACCCGATAGAAGTCTTGGTCGGTGGCGCTACAATGTTTGTCCTAGACGTGGAGAAATTTGTGCGCGTATGAGGGTACGCGGAACACGTGGGAATCGTAGCCGGGCTACTGCTCCTGCTGCGCCATGGCAGACAGGCAGGGCTCCGGCTACTGCCTTTTCTGCCACATTAAGCAGCAGTCAGCTTGCCGCCCACAACGCACTGCTAAACGAGCTATACACAGAGCTGGAGCAAGCGGCTGACAAGCTTTCTCCAACGACATCTTTAATTGAATGGGAGGCTTTTCGGGCCTTGGTGCTCGATTACCTCAATGAAGTAAAAGCCGGCTATCGTCTGCGCAAGCAGGCCGCCTGGGATCCCCGCGGAAACCAACGCCTGCTAGTACTAGTTGACGCAGTCGACCAAGAATTAGTGGAACTAGGCACGATGTTCATTGAACAACAGAATGATAACTTTGCGTTCCTGAATCGCGTCAAGCGCCTCAAGGGACTATTGCTAGACATGAAATCTTAGGAGTGGCAGATAATGAGCTGGGATAGACTGTTAGGGCAGGAGGTTGCTAAGCGTATTCTGCAGAATCAACTGCATACCGCTCAGCTTAGTCATGCCTATTTGTTCACGGGGCCGGCTGGAGCTGAAAAAGAGCTGGCGGCGCTATTGTTTGCCCAAGCTGTCAACTGTGTGGGAGACCCGAGACCATGTGGCCACTGCGTTTCTTGTCGCCAAATTGAGCGCGGCGTTCATTCTGACGTGCGGCAGATACGGCCAGATGGAAGCAGCATCAAGCTGCAACAGATAAAAAACCTGTTGGCCGAAGCGGTGCTGACTCCAAACGTTGGCCCCTATCGAGTGTTTATTATTGAGGGGGCGGAACTGCTCACCCGCGAAGCAGCTAATGCATTGCTTTTAATGCTGGAAGAGCCGCCCCATTTTGACCTCTTTGTTTTGACGGCAGCTGCACCAGTGCTACCAACCATCGAGTCTCGTTGCCAACTGTTGCGTTTTCAGCCTGCGGCGCCATCTCGGAGCGGTGATGAAGCGGATAGTCGGGCTCGTGCTTTGCAGCTTTTAACAGATATCGGTCAGACTTCGCTCACTGGGCGGGCTAAATTGGTGGACGGGCTAGAAAAGGCCGAGGTCGATCTCTCCGGCCTTCTGGCGGAGCTACTGCAACTATATCGGGATTTTGCTGTTTGGCAGGTTACGCAGGATGCAAACCTGATCGAGGATAAAGAGGCTGTAGCACATTTTTACCCGGCTGCCGCCAAACGGCAGAACGACTTGCTGGCCGCTAGCCAAGCAATTCTTGATGTGCAGCGTCGCTTACAGAACAATGTTAACAAACGTTTGGCCCTGGAGTATCTGTTGTATAGCCTCTAAGGGCATAAAAGGTGCAAGCTGATAGTTGCTTGCGCAACCATCACTTTATTACCCACAACGCCGGAGGCGTTGTTAGGAGTTGATTAATGTGCCAAGTGTAGTTGGCGTCCGCTTTAAGCGCGCGGGCAAGGTCTATTACTTTGATCCGGCTCAAATTGATCTGCAAAAAGGGGACCAGGTTATTGTCGAGACAGCCCGGGGCCTCGAATATGGTGAAGTCGTCAGTTCAATACGTGAAGTGCAAGCCGAAGAGGTAGTAGCCCCTCTAAAGGCTGTTGTTCGTAAAGCTACGCCAGAAGATGCCATACAGTTAGCTGAAAATAAGGGTAAGGAAGAGGAAGCTTTCAAAGTAGCAGCCGAGCGGATAGCTGCGCACGGCTTGCAGATGAAATTGATCGATGTCGAGCATACCTTTGATGGCAGCAAGATCATTTTTTATTTCACTGC
The DNA here is from genome assembly GCA_937874815.1 of uncultured Bacillota bacterium. GTDB lineage: Bacteria > Bacillota > UBA994 > UBA5500 > UBA5500 > UBA5500. The sequence goes on from CALNBW010000279.1 coordinate 8,185, forward strand.
AGATGGCCGCGTGGATTTCCGCGAGTTGGTTAAAGACTTAGCCTCAATCTTTCGTACGCGTATTGAATTGCGGCAGATTGGTGTGCGTGACGAGGCTAAGATGCTAGGTGGTCTGGGGACCTGTGGCCGCGCTCTCTGCTGTAGTACCTTCTTGGGGGATTTCGCTCCGGTTTCCATAAAGATGGCGAAAGAGCAGAACCTGTCTCTAAATCCTGGCAAGATTTCCGGGTTATGCGGACGCCTGATGTGCTGTCTGCGTTACGAGTCGGAGATGGCTCTGCCTGAGCGAGTGAACCAGGGGGACGTACACTCAACCCAGGGAAAAACTGGTGGCCACGGGGACGGTCGCCTTGGCCGGTGATAAAGGTCGTGGTCCTACTCGCGCGCGTGTGGCCTGGTTACTGTAGGCAGGTGCTTAGCCATCGACTGAAGCGGCCAAAACTCGCCTAAGCTC
>CALNBW010000280.1 GCA_937874815.1 uncultured Bacillota bacterium
TCCCTGGTTTCCTGCTGATTCACCGCTGAGAGCATATTGTCGAGATGTTGCAGATAGGCAGTAGTGCTAGTGAAGCGACGCAGATCAGAGAGCAAATCATCGCTAATACTAAGGAATTGGTCCACTGGGTAGCCGCGTTGGGCGGCATACCACTCCAGATAAGAGCCGAAGCCCATGCGATCCAAGTAGTAGTTGAGTGCCTCACTGGGCAGTAGTTTGCGCGCTTTGGCTAGGTGCTGCTGCAGCTGATTCAGTTTGCCCATATCAGTATAGCGAATTGGCAGCTGGCGATAGGCGGCGTAGGGCGTAAGCTGCCTGTCCTGCGCCAGCCTCTGCAGGCGTTCGCCCCCTTCCGGGTTGAGCCCCAACTGTCGCCGCCCGACACGCAAGAATGATTCCATATCATTCGGGTCACTGAGTAAGCGCAGAAAGGCATGGCACTCTTGCAGCACCCAGTGTTCCAGGCCCAGCTGCCCTTTTTCCCGCAATACAAAGGGGAGCCCGGCTTCCGCCAACAGACTGACAAGAGGACGGGCTTGGCTATTAACGCGGTACAGCACGGCCAGCTCATCGAGCGGCGTTTTCCCGTTCTGCCATTTCTGCAGCATGGTGAGCACCGCCTTGGCCTCTGCCCATTCGTCACTGGGCCGCAGTAATCGCGGTGCAGTATTACCGGAGCGCACTGGTTGCACAGCGATCTTATGGCGCAGTTCGTTGTGGGCTATCAATTGGTTGGCAAACTTGGTTATCGGTGGCTGGGAGCGGTAGTTCTGCACCAGCTCTATAATCTGGCCGCCAGGAAAATCCTCTGGAAAGTGTAGCAATAATTCGGGGTCAGCTGCCCGCCAAGCATAGATAGCTTGGTCAATATCACCCACTATGCAGATATGGTTGGTCGGTGCAGCTAACAGCCTCAGCAGCTCATATTGCACCAGATTGGTGTCTTGGAACTCGTCCACCATGATAAACTGCCAGCGCCGCTGTAGAGATTGTAATAGCTCGGGATACTGTTCTAGTAGGTTTAAGGTAGTTAGTAAGAGATCTTCGAAATCGAGCAAGCCCGCTTCCGCCTTGGCAGCCTCATAATCCGTCCAGACACTTGCCGTCAGGGTGTTCTGCCGGCGCAGAGAAGTGATATCTTGGTTGCTATTCTTGTTGAAGCTAATCTGCTGCAGCATTTCCTCCACTAAATCATCCTTGATTTCTTCTTGTTGACGTAGCAAAGCTTGTTCCACCCAGCGGCGACGCTGACGCTCAGTGGCAATGCGGGGAGCTTGTCCTCGCTGCGCTCGGAGAATCTGAAAACAGAGGGCGTGAAAGGTGCTCATGTTAACTGTCCGCACCTGTT
>CALNBW010000281.1 GCA_937874815.1 uncultured Bacillota bacterium
CGATCTGGATCTCGGTTTTCGTCAGAATTGCTGCACCAGCAATGGCACCACCTAACGCTAACGAACCCAGATCCCCCATAATAACATCGGCTGGATACCAGTTGAAGCGTAGATAGCCCAACAGGGCACCTATTGACGCTGCGCTCAACACCGCAACAACCTGCACGCCGGTTGCCAATCCAATGAAAACATAAGTGACGAAGGCAACGATTGCAGTGCTGGCCAGCAGTCCATCGACTCCATCCGTTAGGTTGGCACCATTACCAGCGGCCATCGCCAGAAGGACTACAAAAGGCAGGTAGAGCCAATCAAGAGCCAGACGCCAGCCAAAAATAGGTATAATCACATCGGTAGAGTGACCCAGATATTTAAGCATTCCATAGAAAACAATAGCGACCAATATCTGGCCCAGCAGTTTCTCCCGGGCCCTTAGCCCGAGGGACTGCCTTCTTACTACTTTAATATAATCATCCAAAAATCCGACAACCCCCAAGCCGAGCACCAACCAGAGCCAAGCGACTGTCACCATCCTGTCCTCTGCCGGGGTAAAGATTATGCTGACAATGACTAGAGGTATTAAAAAGATGAACCCTCCCATAGTCGGGGTGCCGCTTTTCTTCAAATGGGTGGCTGGGCCCTCCTCCCGAATAGTCTGTCGCACCTTTAACCGGCGCAAAATAGGCAGAACTAAAGGCCCTACAGCTAGACAGATCAACATCGCCGCTAAAGCAGCAAGCAACAAACGTATTTCAATGGCCATCGCAATTGCCTCCCTCAAGGGCTGCAACGATTTCTTCCATCCGCATACCCCTTGATCCCTTGATCAACACCAGCTGGCCGGGAAACTGGGTTTTGAGCAGGTAGTCAGCTGCAGTCTGATTAGATCTGAATATGTGTATCTTTTTCGCATCAAAGCCCGCCCGAAGCGCGCCGAAGGCAATGCCCATCGCTAAATCTCCTACCGCGACCAGTTCATCTATCCCGCTCTTGGCGACGGCGGTTCCCAGATCTAAGTGAGCATCTCCGGCAATTTCCCCCAGTTCTAACATGTCACCCAACACAGCCACGCGTCGGGCCGCATCAGGGTAATCACACAATACTCGCAACCCCACCCGCATGGAAGTGGGGTTGGCATTATAAGTGTCATCGATAACCGTATAGCCGGCAATCTTTTTGATATGCAGGCGGCTGCTGGCTGGTGTGAAGTTAGCTAAGCCAGCAATGGCTTCCCGCAGAGGTATACCAGCGGCAATCCCCACTGCCAAAGCGGCAGCTATATTATAAACGTTATGTTGGCCTGGCCAGGAAAAGACTACCTGCTCTTGCTCGCCCCGCCAGTTAACAACAAACTCCAGGTGGTCACCCATATTTCTAAGGTCGGTGATGTATAACCGCTTGGCTTGTTCAGGCTTGCGGCCAATACCAAAATAGATAATTTCGCCAGGCGCTTTGTCGGCCTGTGCTAGCACCAAGCTATCATCGCCATTAAGAATAGCGATGCCATTACTAGCCATACCTTCCAGAATCTCCGCTTTGGCTATGGCGATATTCTGCTTGCTGCCCAGGAGTTCGATATGGGCTTCGCCCACGTTGGTGATAACCGCGATATCTGGCTGGGCTATCTCCGTGAGCAGTTGGATTTCACCGAAACTACTCATCCCCATCTCTAAGACTAGCCACTCATGTTCAGGCAAGGCACCAACTACAGTTAGAGGCAACCCAATTTCCGTGTTCAAATTACCCTCATTCTTCAGTACCTGGTATATTGATTGTAGTACGGCCGCCACCATTTCTTTCGTGGTCGTCTTGCCACTGCTGCCAGTGATACCCACAATGCGTGCTGTTAAGCCCTGCAAATAACGATAGGCCCACTGTTGTAAAGCAGTAACTGGTAAATCAACGCCAATAACGCCTATATCATTAGCGGGCAGCTGGTTGTTCTCTAACCAAGTATGGCCGGCTAAGGTGGCCACCGCCCCCCTACCGGCCGCATCGGCGATATAGCTATGCCCATCTACGCGTTCCCCAATAATTGGCACAAACAGACTGCCGGGAGTAGCCGCCCGGCTATCGAACACAACTTTGCTGATTTTCGTCCCCCCACAGCCCTGCAGCAAGACCCCGTCAGTAAAGCTGACTATCTCGTTCAGACTCCATACCTTCATGCTTGCTTACCTCCACTGCTTGTTCAGCGACTTCTCGATCATCAAAATGAATAATTCTATCTGCAAATATCTGATACGTTTCATGCCCTTTGCCGGCGATGAGCACTGCATCTCCCGGTCTGGCCTGGCTGACTGCATGCCGGATGGCGCTAGCCCGGTCAAGCTCCACAGTTATATCAGCTAGCCCCTCTACACCACGAAGGATATCGTGAGCGATCGCTTGTGGCAACTCGGAGCGAGGGTTATCCGTCGTTATAATAACTATGTCTGCCAACTGACTGGCGATACGCCCCATTAGGGGTCGTTTACCCCGATCGCGATCTCCACCGCAACCAAAGACTACAATGATGCGCCCCTTAGTAAAGCCTCG
>CALNBW010000282.1 GCA_937874815.1 uncultured Bacillota bacterium
TATCCTTGAATGTACGCTGCCCTGTGTTAGTCACGACGACATTAACAACAAGCGTCGTCAGCATATGCGTTAATTAGTTCAGCTACGCTGTGGGATGTAACAGTCGCTGACTTGAGGACCACTGGCGAGTCACTACTGTTGGTAACGCGAGGTCCTCATAGATGGGTATGAGTTTGAGCCCATTACCTTGCCGCATGGCCTAACTTGAGAGCAGCTTGTCTCCCCAGATTTTCTGGACCAAAAGGAGAACCTCCTTCTTCTGGTAGCTGTCGGCACTGGAAAAACGCATCTTTCCATTGCCCTTGGCCTTAAGGCGTGTCCCCAGGGTAAAAAGGTTAAGTTCTACCTCGTTGCTGACCTAGCGACTACGCTAGTTGATGCTTGGAAGCTCGGCATACTGGTCAAGCTGACGCGCGCACTGGCCAAATTAGAGATTAACTGCCGAGCTATGCAAAAAGTAACTGCCAAACGTTCTCATGAATCCTGGCTTATTTGGCATCAGTGCCCCACCTTGTTGTTCTGTTAATGCCAAATACCGAGTAAACCAGTTTTATGGTGTTCGGCCCTGCAATCTCAGTACTTGCGTTGCGGCCAGTATAAGAAACACCGTAGTATATGAAGATAAGCCCACCAGCATCGCTGCCATTTACGGGCACAACACCCACTTCAGTTAAGCTTTGTCCCAACAATTCTACCACTGTGCGATCCCTCCCAGGCATTGTATCCAAGACATTTACCTGGTTTAACTGCGTAACCACTCCATACAACTCGTTGTTATATCTAAATTGACCGCTTTCGTCGTAGAACGAAAACTCTTTAACATGCACCAACGGCGCTAAATAGTCTGTAAGCCATGTTGGAATGTTGCGCCATAAGATGACAGACTCAAGATACGCATCCCGTTGATAGTGCGAGGACAGAACGGCGGCGCTAACAATCTCTAACTCTGTCCACACCCAAACGTAGCGCAACCCAATTATCGCTACAAATATAGCCACCAGCAGAACACCAACTGTTAATCGCCCACACCTAGACATCCCCTCTACCTCCCTATTACCCAAGAAATGGCTAAATTATGGTTGAGGATAGTCCAAAAAAGGAATTTGGGTGGAGAGAGATTCCACCCAAATGTTTACTTTAGACGAACCCTCCATACCCCTGTACTGCTTTTTCCGCCTTCGTAGAACTTAGTTGAACTGCTGTTATAAAAAACCCACTCCTCAGTGGTTCCACTTCCGTGATCCAAGCTTAAAGTAACAGGGATACCACTAACATGGAAAGTCGTTGCTGCTTTTATGTTCTCCTGGGTAATTTTTGACCACTCAGTCCCAGATAGGGGGGCATGGTCTCTGTTGAACGTGATACCTGAAGGCGCTGATGCCGTAAGAATCTTAGTGCCAGCAGAGGTCGCGTTTGGCGATAAGCCAATACAGTATGCCTTCATGTAACTGTCAATCTTGACCCAGTCTAGCATCCCATCGCCCCGGTCCTTGAATTCCTCAACGTAATACTCTTCTACCTTGTAGTCAAAGTAGGTGCTACACACTCTTGTTTTGTACGCAGTGTCGCTTGTCGTCGCTGGCAACTCCCAGAAGAGGCTGCTAGTTGTTGTCTTGCCAACTTTGATGGTAGTATTAACAGAAAAACTATCTTGTGACTCCCATTTGACACCGACACCATGCCAGTTGGTAACTGTATTTCCATACCTAAACTTTGCTTGCATACTCCCTACCTGATGCAAATTAGCTACATCAGTGAGTTGGTCAGCCTGCACCGAACTGTAAACTAATCGTTCCCTGATTTCTCCTAGTGGCTGTACGGCTTCAGGCACATCATCCGCAGAGGAATTAGGCGCAGATAGCTGCCTGTCTAAAGCAATGTGCACTGACTGCCTATCCGGAGGAGAAATATCCAAGAGCACCAACTTCTCAGTGCCATGAGAGATAGTTTGCTTGCGATCAAATGTCCAGTCTAGGACGAACGACTCGTAACCATCGGCATGCACCGATACAGAGAGATGCTGCGTTAGTAAATCTTGGGGCCCCTTCATGTCAGGTAAGGGGAACCTAGCTTCACCCCTAGTATCTGTAATTAGCCTACCAGCTAATTCGCTAGGGTCAGAAGAATGGTTCCACAGAAAAACAGAAGCTCCTACAATCGGACAGCTACTGTCGTCAGTTACCGTCACCACAACCTGGGGAGAATCCGCGAAGACAGACGTCGGAACTACCAAGCCCGCAACAACCACCATCATCATAACCCATGCAATCAGTCGTTTGTACATCGTTATTCCCCTTTCAGTATATGTTGGGCCCGAAGGCTCTGTTAACTTATTTCTCTGTTAGCAGATAAAACTCCTGCTTAAAAAGTTAAGGGCGATGAAATTTTTCAAAAATGGTACCATGGCCCTATTTGTTTAATAAGATAGGAGCCAAGACCCCTGCATGTATTTCATTCATTTGCTAAACTATTTTCCATCGAAACTACCAAGAGCCATTTAGTAGTTATGTCTACTGCCTCTCTGACGCTAGTGCCCAGCCTCACCCCCTCATCTACATATCCGTTGAAGGGCCTGATTTGTGACACCCCTTGGCCGAGTATTACGGGTTAGAATAAGCCACCTTCACGGCTTTCGTAAGCCAGCGGCCGTTTCTCCTGTCTTGACACAGAAGGGCCATCCTACGGTTGGATCTCGATTCTGAAATCAGGCTTAACCAGTAGTAACTCCGTTCCTTGGTCATGCACTAGCTTGACCAAGAGTGGTTCTCCTAGCATGCTAACTAGCTGCTCAAATTCGCCCTGCTCCAGTGTCCTAAGCGGAGTCGTGCGAGCGAAGCCCAGGCTAGCTGGAGGTTCCCTGCCAGGCTCCAGCGTTA
>CALNBW010000283.1 GCA_937874815.1 uncultured Bacillota bacterium
AGGTCTGCTGGGACTAGTGTTTTGGCTGACCTTCGAAGGCGCTAACTATCCCTCGCAGGTCATTTTTGATTGGCTGTTTCACATAGAAGATCTGCTCACCGGTTTCTTTGCTACCCAAGGTTGGTTAGGGTTTTGGCACGGGCTTTTAGTATTAGGGATGTACCGCACAGTTGCTTGGGTGGTGGCGGTAATGTTGCCGCCGATGGCCATCTTCTTTCCCCTGTTCACCCTCTTGGAAGACCTCGGCTATCTGCCGCGTATCGCCTTCAACTTGGATAGCTACTTTAAGCGGGCATGCGCCCATGGCAAACAAGCGCTTACCATGTGTATGGGTTTTGGCTGCAATGCTGCCGGCATAGTTGCTTGCCGCATTATTGATTCGCCGCGCGAGCGCATGATTGCCACCATTACCAATAACTTTGTGCCCTGCAACGGACGCTTCCCTTTGCTTATTACCCTAGTGAGTATCTTCTTCGTTGCTGGCACCAGTAGCAGCGGCCTGATGGAGACCGCATTCATGGTGGGGCTAATAGTATTGAGCGTACTGATCACGTTGGCAGTCTCTAGACTGCTTTCTAAAACTATTCTCAAGGGACTGCCATCGTCCTTTGCTCTTGAGCTCCCTCCCTATCGCAAACCCCAGGTAGGACGCATTCTGGTACGTTCTCTACTCGATCGAACCATCTTTGTTCTGGCTCGCGCCATAGTTGTGGCAGCACCAGCGGGAGCCGTCGTCTGGCTGCTAGCTAACAATCATGTAGGTGGCATTAGTTTGCTACAGCACATCGCGGCTTGGCTAGAGCCTTTGGCCCGCCTCATGGGGCTAGATGGCTACATTCTGCTCGCCTTTATCCTGGCTTTTCCTGCTAATGAGATTGTCATCCCGATTATCCTGATGAGCTACACGCAGTCAGGAGCGATTTTTGAGCTGAGCAGCTTGGTAGAGTTGCGTAATGTCCTAGTGCAAAATGGCTGGACCTGGTTGACTGCCCTGTGCACCATCCTTTTCTCCCTAAACCACTGGCCCTGCGGCACTACCTTGCTTACCATTAAGCAAGAGACACAGAGCACAAAATGGGCAGCGATTTCATTTCTTGTGCCCACCATAATAGGCTTTGTCCTCTGCCTTTTGGTGGCGCAAGCAGGAAGGTTGCTAGGGCTAGCATAACGCGACCAGCCATGGGGACGGTCAGAGGGCGGGTCGACCAACGGGCGACCCCTACGGATGCATTACAGCGCTCTGGTATGGCATAGGGCACCGCGCCCGCCTTCTGCAAAACCCGTAGGG
>CALNBW010000284.1 GCA_937874815.1 uncultured Bacillota bacterium
TGATCTCTAGCTCCTGCCTAATCTCGGTTCGCATTTCATGGAGCTTTCCCCCGCAGCATGAACAGACCTGTTCCGAGGCTGGAAGGGTGTACATAATTGTTTTCACGGGCAGGTCTTTTAACAGGGCCTCGCGCTGGCCAGGCTGTTTCTTGCGGCGTTCATATGTGATCTTCTCCAAGGTTTTTGGGCAAGGGAATCCCACTCTTCCCACACTTCACTTTAGCAGCGAGCTCAGCGTTTTTCAGCTCAAGTTGCAGGTAGCGTTTTTCTAAGTCGGCTATTAAATTGCTTGAGTTTGCTATGCTAAATAGAGAAATGGAGGGTATTTGTGGTTCGTGCAGAATATGAGTAGTAATAGGGCGATAAGATTGGTTAACGGGGAGGTGGTTTCATGGGTAACGCGGTAATGGCGTTTGGAGCAGTGGTGTGGATGCTCGTCGTACCTGTTTCTATTCCCTTGTTTGGCATCGGGCTAAAGCGCTTGCTGAAAGCCTTGCGAGAGCCGTCGGAAGAAGAACGCGAAAAGCACATCAATATGGTAGCATTGACTTGGGGACTTCTTATCATGGCTCTGCTATGTGCGGGACTACTGCAGTTATAGTACCAGTTTGCATCTCCTGGTTACTCAAACCATCTGCTAAATGTGATAGTTGGTTTCAGCTGTCTCTGGCAAAATAAAAGTGCACACTTGGGGGTGCGGACGTTTTTTTGGACTCCCTCACGCTACAAGGCCCAGGCTGCGCCTGTAGGCTAGGGGGCTAAACGATCCTACTGATAGCTTTATTCGCTCTTCATTGTACCATCTGAGATAAGTATCAAGCTCCTCAATAAACTCTTTTATGGTGGTATCTTTCCACGACCGGTTATAGAATAGCTCATTCTTTACTCTACCGAAGAAACCCTCGCAGGCTGCGTTGTCTGGTGAACAACCTTTCTTGGACATTGATCTTGTTAATCCAGCGTTCTCCATTAGCGAGATCCAGCCAGGCCAACGGTAGTGGGCGCCTCTATCTGTATGTACAATTGGCGTTTCTCCTTCTGCAAGGTGGTCAATGGCGTTTTTCAGCATAGTGTTAACCAGATTAGCATCTGGGCTAGTTCCAATTGCCCAACTGACTACCAAACCATCAAAACAGTCTACAATTGGTGATAGATAAACCTTGCCCGCAGGTATGCGAAACTCGGTCAGATCTGTTAACCACTTAGTATTAGGCTTTGCTGCATGGAAGTCCCGGGCGACTAGGTTATCTACAGCAGGGCTTACCTCCCCTTGGTATGAGCTGTACTTGCGTCTTTTCTTGTATGGGACAGTTAACTGTTCCTCGCGCATAATACGCCTGACTACCTTTTCTGAGATCGTCACCCCGGCGCTTTTAATTGCGGCATGCACCCGTCTATAACCATAACGGCCCTTATTCTTGGCGAAGATTTCTTGTATCTCGTTACGTAGGGTCTTATATTTGTCTGGTGTACTCTGGGCCTTTCTTTGGTAGAAATAGCTGCTCTTCGACATCTTCATCGTCATAAGCAATTCACTTAATGGGTAGTTAGTTCGGAGGGCATCGATCAAGCTAGCTTTCTCTTTGTTTGCCAGTCTCCGGGGATCGATGCCCAGGTCTTTTTTTACTATTTCTGCCGCCTTATTAAGGATATCCAGCTCCATTTGTTGCCGATATATCTGCTGCTTGAGTGACTCAAGATCTGCCAAAAGTGTATCCCTATCATCGGGAAGGGTTAGTTTACGGAACCTATCCATACGCCTCACATCCTTTTCATCCAGCAACCTGCGCTTCCACTTGTATAGGCTTGCCCTGCTGGTACCAGATTGTTCGGCAATGGAGGCAGCAGATCCTGCTCGAGTGCATAGTTCAATCACCGCATTCTGCCTCTGCTTCTGCGAGAATGGGCGCACATAGGTACCATCTTTTATGGATGATTTACGTTTCCCAGGGGCTAGCGCATCGATCCATTCCCGCAACACTGGTCTTGAAGGATACCCTATGGTTCTGATGGTCCGTGTGATGCTGCACCCATGATTAAGATAGTAAGCCACAGCTGCTTGCATTTGCTCGGAACTATATTTGGGCTTTTTCTTATAGTTTCCATGTAACTCCCCTGTTGCTAGATATTCTTTATACCACCTGGCTAACATATTACGGCTCGGATATCCTAGCTCTTGGATAGTGTCTGCCAGATTCAAGTCATACTTAATGTACAGCTCTACTGCTTTCATTCGTTCCTCATAAGAATACATTGGACTACCTCCTGACTGAATAAGTCCAGGTTTTCGTCCGCACCCCCCTCTATGCAAAAAGCAATTGCCAAACACATTCAGCTTTCCCACAGGCTCAAGCCTTTCGAATTGATTTTCGTGCAAAGCTTTTTAGCTTTTCTAAGGACAACAAAGCAAGGGAAAAGCGAGCGGTTACGGGTAGAACTGTACGGCGACGATAGACTGTTAGTCTAAACCAAGAGATGAAAAGAAAGAGGGCGCTAGGGGGGGACTGATCAATCTATGAGGTGCCCCCTGTCAACTTGACAGGGGGCACCTCAACTAACCAGTCGCCATCTTTTCTTGGGGTTGTTAGTGCAACAGCCCCTTAGAACCTACACACTGTCTAGAAATCATCCCAGTTGAAGTCAAAGGTATAGAGCGGATTGGTGTTCCATGAGTAGCAGCTAGGTAAGGTGATCGATAGCTGAGCGGCTCCAATAGTTACGCTGCCTTCAAAAGGCAACACTTGGTGGAAATACCGACCCAATAGACCAATGCTATCTGGCCCTCCCTTGCCTGCTAGAGACTGTTGGACTGTCACCGCTAACCAGCCAGAGTGACTGTCCGAAGACACATACTGCCCATCCCAGTTGGTAAACCCACCGATAATGTCGTGCTTTGTGGCAATACCTGTAACGGCGCTTGCATCATAGTTCGTGCCAGACTGCATGCTGTAGTAATCGCCAGAATGAGCGTAGTACCTCCATTCCTGACTATAGTTGACATACTTCCAGCCTGTCTCCCAGGCCACCGCCACCTTGTCAACGTAGTTGTTAAATGGGGCAAAGGGTAAAACCCAACTATATGAGATTCGAAATTGGGCAAGCCCAGCTGGTGCACTGCTGACCCTTGATAAAACAAATGTGGAGTAGTAATCCAAATCGGATCCTAGTGGCGCGACCCCATCCTGAACTAATGCACTTTCTGTTTGTGCACCTACAAATGTGCACTTCTCGTTGTACAATAGTTCCTTAAGGTCGGAATCAAACGAGTCTATTATCTCCTGTGGATACCCGTTAGCGTCAAGGTACTGGTCCAATATGCTCTCGTCAACTTTTGCTGTGTTTTCTGGTGTAGTCGATGCAAGAGTAGCCGTAGGTAGTAGGAGTAACATGCAGCAGAGTGCCAACATAGCGTACTTCCTCATTATTTCCACCCCTCTTTGTTTTATGGTCTTACTGGTAGCGTTTTACCAACCTCCTTGCGTTCGCGGATTACCAGCAGATACGCTTGCTCTTGAATGCTGCCGGGAGACAGCTTACAACGGTGTAAGATTTGAGCAGTATGGCCTTCTGTTTATCGCTGCCCCGTATGGGGGCACTTAACTAGTCGATCGTGCGACTCTATATAGCTGTTCTGCGTATGCGGCAAAAAGTCCTTTGTCGAAAATTGACTATCTTTGTCGAGTCAATGGCAAATCTTTTTCCAAGGGAACATGGCCCCTAGTGAGGGCTCGTGGCTCTTGGATATGCCAGCGAGGCAAACGAAAATTCCCAGCAGACTTGTGTTTTTATCCGGGGCAGGGTTACGATCTGTATATTAGGGCTTATGTTTACAGGGGGCTTTGGTTGACCACAAATGAGTCTATAGCATTCGATCTCAGGCTGAACCAGGCTTCTAGGCCCAGAATAGAGGCATAATTGTCTAGCACAAGGAGGTTTGACATGGACCGTTGGAGTTATTTTGATATTACCCACCGTGACCACGATATTATGAATCCTATGAGCTCCGGAAAACTAAACGAGATGATCGGTCTTTTGCGTTTACCTGAGGGGGCGAAGGTGCTGGATATAGGCTGTGGAAAAGCCGAACCCCTAGTGCGCATAGTCGAGCGTTACGCCATTAGTGGTATTGGCGTTGATCCTTCGCCCAAAGTGATTGTAGAGGCAAAGCAGAGGGCAGCTGCGCGTGTGGAATCGCCATCTCAATTAGAGTTTATGCTTACAGACGGAGCCTCTTTCCAAGGTAAACCTGACAGTTTCGATCTAACCATGTGTTTAGGTGCAAGCTGGGCTTTTGGTGGGCACCGCGGGACCCTAAAGGCACTGGCCAATTTCACCCGGCCTCAAGGCTTAATTCTGGTTGGCGAGCCTTATTGGCTGCAAGAGCCTAGCCCCGAATACTTGGAGCTGGAAGGTATGCAGGCGGATGATTTTGCAACCCACGCAGGGAATGTGGCCATCGCTATAGAAGAGGGCCTAACACCGCTCTATGCCATCTGTAGCACAAAGGAAGACTTCGAACGCTACGAGTGGCTACAAGTGCAAGCGGCTGAGCGTTTCGCTGTAGAGAATCCGCATGATCCCGATGTGACAGAGCTGCTACGACGTCGACGGGCTAACCGTGATACTTATCTGCGCTATGGCCGAGACACACTGGGTTGGGCAATGTACCTGTTCATGAAATAAAAGTGGAAAGACCTGATGGAGAAATTGACACTAACGGCACTCCTATGCTATATTGCCTGTACAAGGAGATAGTCCCCGAGGGAGTAATTAGGATTGTTTCTTGTATCAAGTCTACATTGACCGCCATGGTCTGGCTTGCAAAGAAAACGAGACTCCCTTGTAGCTTCGGTTATAAGGTTGGTACATTTGTTTGTTCAGACTCAAGTACAGCCAAAGGCTGTATTTGAGTCTTTTTTGCCGATAAAGACTTGTTGTGGAGGACGCAGAATGGGCTTAATCGAACTTTTTATTCTCGCGGTCGGGCTTTCTATGGACGCCTTTGCCGTGGCGATTTGCACTGGGCTGACCATGCGGAAAGCCACTGCCCGCAAGGCAGCGGTTGTTGGTCTGTACTTCGGCGTGTTTCAAGCTGTTATGCCACTTATCGGGTATTTTATCGCCACCTGGTTTGCGGATGAGATTATCGCCTATGACCATTGGGTAGCTTTCGGCCTGCTGGGATTTCTGGGCGGCAAAATGATTCTGGAGAGTTTCACGCGGGAAGGCTGCCCAGACCGGGAATGCCCTGCCGGAAACTGTCGCGATAGAGATTGCCCTGGCGGGAAACGACCTGACAGCAGTGAAGCCTCTCTCAAGCCCGCCGCGATGTTGCCTCTGGCCCTGGCCACGAGTATAGACGCGCTGGCCGTGGGTGTTTCTTTTGCTTTTCTTCGCGTTAATATCCTCGAGGCGGTTGCTTTTATCGGGATTACAACGTTTGCCTTGTCCATGTTCGGCGTGAAAATCGGGAATATATTTGGCGCAAGGTTTAAGGCGAAAGCGGAATTGGCCGGAGGCATTATTTTGACTCTAATTGGTGTGAAGATTTTACTGGAGCATTTGGGGATTGTTCTGTAAAAAGACAGGTGAGAGCCAATGAAGAAACCGCGGCAAGCCAAAAAAGCAGGTGGTCTGTTTCGGGTGGGCCAAGAGCCCACTTCTTTGGCTTGCGCCGTTCCTCCAGGATGCGCACTGTTGCCCTATCCGGAGGAAAGCAAACAGTGGGAGACTACCGGTAATCTATACCTGGAAGGCGATAACCTGGACATTTTGCAGCTGCTGCAAGCGACCCATGCGGGCTCCATCCAAATGATCTACATCGACCCACCGTATAACACGGGTAAGAGCTTCGTCTATAATGATAGCTTTCCGCAACCGCAAGATTGGTGCCAGATGATGCACCCGCGCCTGCAAGTGGCGCGCACGTTATTAACTGACTCCGGCGTAATTTTCATCAGCATCGACGACAATGAAGTAGTTAATCTGCGTCAAATGGCCCATGAGATTTTTGGCGCGCAGAACTTCGTGGCTCAGATCTGCTGGCGGGGGAGAGGGGGCCGCCAAGACAGCAAACATTTTGCTGTGGTGCACGAGTACATTCTATGCTATGCCAAAGACGCAGCTCAATTTCAGGCTGGTAATCAGGTAAAGCAGGGAGAGGTTTACCCCAAGTATGATGCGGCCAAGCAGCGCTATTACAAAACGCGGCTGCTGCGCAAATGGGGTTCGAATAGTAGGCGTAGCGACAGGCCTAACTTGTATTACCCTATTCCCGCTCCAGATAATACGCCCGTCTATCCAATGCTTTCAGCAGCGGAGGCGGGCTGTTGGCGCTGGGGGCAAGCGCGGATGGAACGCGAACTGGCTGCTGGCAACGTGGAGTTCGTTATGACAGAGCAAGGCTATGTGGCCTACGAGAAGATATATGCCCCCCCGGAAGGAAAGCCAGCGACCAAGAAGTTTACCACATGGATTGATAATATCGGGGTGAGCAGTGGAGCCCCCTTGCTTAAGCAGCTTTTGGGGGCAAAGGTCTTCGATTACCCGAAGCCAGTTGAACTCATTAAACGACTGATACAAATGAGTGGTGCCGGCCCCGACGATGTAATCCTTGATTTCTTTTCTGGTTCAGCCACTACTGCCCATGCCGTCATGGAACTCAATGCTGAAACAGGCAGTAGGCGGCAGTTCATCATGGTGCAATGGCCCGAACCGACTGACGCCGGTAGCGCTGCTCATCTCGCTGGCTATGCTAACATTAGCGAGATAGGCAAGGAGCGCATCCGCCGTGCAGGGGAGCAGATTAAAGAGAAACACAAATCGTCAGAGCTTGATCTCGGTTTTCGTGTTTATAAAACTAGCAAACAGACAGAGCACCAAGCAGGATATAATATCAAGGGGGAATGAGCATGCAGATCAATATTTCCCCACGCTACTCGCAACTAACTGGAAAACCTCTAACGCCTAGGTCATTTTTAGCCCAAGTTCCTGGGTCCTTTGTGGAGATAACTGGTGAGGTTAGACGTTTAGACCCTCTGGGGCAAGGTATTGCAAATCAGGTTTTTCGGCTTGTTGGCGATGAGACTTATGTCCTGAAAATAGCCTGGGGTGATTATCGCCAGACAGAGTTGTATCGCGCTCATTGCATAATGCCGGTTTTGGATGAGGCAGGGTTGGTACCAGTTGCCCAATCCCTTGGGCTTGAGGTAGAGAATGATTTTAGCTACCAGCTGCAAACTTGCCTGCCCGGAGAGAACCTGCGGGACATCACAAGATTTTCGTTTGGAAAGAGACTTGGAGTGTGGCGTGCCGTAGGAAAGACATTGGCACAAATTCATGGATTAGAAGTGCGACAGATTCCTTGGGATCAGTGGCTTCAAGGGCAACTGTCACAAGCAAGTGCTAATATGAGGAACAGCGCCCTCGATCCCGCCGAGTTCGTGAATATAGGATCTCCAGAAGAGGTGTTCTATAGGCTAGAGGAGGAAAGCCCTGAACCTGCTCATCTCTGCCTTTTGCATGGCGATTTTCGACCGAAGAATATTATGTGGGAACGGGATCGGGTTGTAGGTGTGATTGATTGGGATTTCTGCGATATTGGGCACCCATATTACGATCTAGCCATCATAAGTTACTATCTTCAGACTCCAGAGGAAAAAGCCGCTTTTGCCGAAGGGTATGGAAAACCAATCGATGAAGGGTTAATTCGCTTTTTTGATCTCTTAAGTAAGTTTCTCAATGTATAGCCAGTCACCTTGACTTCACTCCTTCGGCCTGCTAAGATTTAGCCAATAACTTTATATGAGATATTGAAGGGGAGACTCTAGCTTCTAGGTCTTGTCTAAGCGAGCCAGGGTTGGTGCAAGCCTGGCGGCAAGCGGAACAGAGTGGCGCCCCTGAATCTCAGCCAATCAAGGTGGGTTTGCAGATACTAACTGTGAGCCAACAAGGGTGGAACCGCGGAAGCACAGGCCTTTCGTCCCTTTAGGGATGCTAGGCCTGTTTATTTTTATTTGTGGACAACGTGGTGGGAATTGTTTACTGGTCCAAGTGTACGTCCCCTCGGCTCACGCGTCCCCCTGGTCCACTTGAAAGAGGAGTGGTTTTGATGGCAGAAAAAGTGACAATGGAGAAGCTGGTCGCCCTCTGTAAGTCGCGGGGATTTATATTCCCCGGCTCAGAGATCTATGGCGGGCTGGCCAACACTTGGGATTACGGCCCCCTAGGTGTTGAACTCAAGAACAATATCAAGCAGGCTTGGTGGAAGAAGTTCGTGCAAGGATCTCCCTATAACGTGGGTCTTGATGCCGCTATCCTCATGAACCCCCAAACCTGGGTGGCGTCTGGGCATTTAGGCAACTTCGCTGACCCGCTGCTGGACTGTCGGGAATGCCGCGCTCGCTACCGCGCCGATCACCTCATCGAGGGTTGGGCGGCGGAGCATGGCGAAACCCTACATGTTGAAGGCCTCGGCAATAAAGAGCTGAAGGCTATTATCGACGAGAAGAAAATCGTCTGCCCTAAGTGCGGCGAAGCCAACTTTACGGATATACGTCAGTTCAACCTGATGTTCAAAACCTTCCAAGGCGTGACCGAAGACTCGCAAGCTGAGATTTACCTGCGTCCCGAAACAGCGCAAGGCATTTTCGTCAACTTCAAGAGTATCCAGCGTACTGCCCGCAAGAAGTTGCCCTTCGGCATAGGCCAAATTGGCAAGTCATTTCGTAATGAGATTACACCGGGTAACTTTATTTTCCGCACACGCGAATTTGAGCAGATGGAATTAGAGTTCTTCTGCAAACCTGAGGAAGCACTCACTTGGTTCGATTACTGGCGCAGCTTCTGCAAGGAATGGTTGCTGGCCCTCGGCTTGCGCGAGGATTCGCTACGCCTGCGCGACCATGACCCCGAAGAGCTTTCCCACTATAGCCGCGCTACAACCGACTTTGAATATGAGTTCCCCTTTGGTTGGGGCGAGCTTTGGGGTGTGGCCGACCGCACCGATTACGACCTTAAGGCGCATCAGACTGTCTCCGGTGAGGATATGAGCTATCTCGACCCAGAAACAAACGAGCGCTACATACCATACTGTATAGAGCCCTCAGTTGGCGTCGAGCGTCTGTTGCTCACCTTCCTAGTTGATGCCTATGAAGAGGAAGAAATTGCGCCTGGCGATGTACGTACTGTTCTACACCTGCATCCGGCTCTGGCGCCTTTCAAAGTGGCGGTCTTACCCCTCAGTAAAAAGCTGAGTGAGCCTGCGGGCGAGCTTTACGACATGCTGCGCCGCCACCTGGTCTGCGATTACGACGAAGCCGGTAGCATCGGCAAGCGCTACCGCCGGCAAGACGAAATCGGTACGCCATACTGCGTCACCTTCGACTTTGATTCCCTGGACGATCAGGCCGTAACCGTGCGCGATCGTGATAGCATGGAGCAGGTGCGTCTGCCAATCACTGATTTGGTGGCTTATCTGCAAGAGCGCCTACAATTTTAACCGGCAGAAAGGACTTAGTCTCTTGAGCCTTAGATTTTGTTCATTCTCTAGTAGCAGTTCTGGCAACTGCTACTTCATCCAGAGCTCTGGCGGTACGTCCGTCCTCATCGACGCTGGTGTACCCCTACGTCGTTTGGAGCGCAACTTGGAGAGCATTGGGATCAGCCCCCGCGATCTAGGGGGTATTTTCCTCACCCATGCTCATCATGATCACGTCGCTTCGTATTTGATTAAGAAACCTTTCGCTACTCGCTACGGCTTACGCACCTATGCCAGCACAGGTACTTGGCGGGAGCTGCTCAAGCGCGGCTGTGGTGAGCTCGACCACAGCGCCTGCCATCGGCTAGAGCCTAGCCAGACAGTGCAAATAGGCGATTTGACCATTACTGCCCACGCTAAGCAGCATGATGCGGCCGGTGCGGTCTGCTTTGAGGTTGCCGCCAGCCAGGAACGGTTAGCCGTGGTTACCGATCTAGGCTGCTACACAGAGGAACTACTGGCAGCACTCTCAGGCTGCCACTACTATATCTTTGAAGCTAACCACGACGTGCAGATGGAAGAACGTTCGGCCCGCCCCTGGTCCTTGAAGCAGCGCGTACTCGGCCCTCAGGGCCACTTATCTAATGAGCAAGCGGCTCAGGCTTTAACCCAGCTCGCAGGGCAAGCCAAGGGTATCTGGCTGGCCCACCTGAGTGAAGAGTGCAATTGCCCCGACCTCGCTAATCGTGTCATCAGCGGCACACTACAGCGAGTCAATCTCGACATACCGGTGTATAACTTGCCGGCACGCTCGCCTAGTCCATTCTATGGGAAGGACTGTAGGTTAGAGCAGTTAACCTTATTCGAAATCGCTCCCTAGGTGAAGCACATACAACAAGAACGGAGGTAGACACATTGCAGCACCGCTACGAATTAGCGCAAGTAACACGACAATTAGTGGCTGTGGCCATGGGCCGCGCGGCGGCCGAGGTCGTCATCCGTAATGGACGCCTGGTTAATGTCCTTACCGGCGAAATTCAGAATGGCATTGACGTCGCCATCACCCACGGGCGCATCGCTTATGTAGGTGAGGACGCTAGCCATGCCATCGGCGAGGCTACGCAAGTAATAGATGCTACTGGCCACTACATTACACCTGGTTTTATGGATGGGCACATCCACATTGAAAGCAGCATGATCACGGTGAGCGAATATGCCAAAGCCGTAGTACCCCATGGCACTACTTCCGTTTACATGGACCCCCATGAGATTGCCAACGTGCTCGGTCTTCCCGGCATTCGCCTCATGATTGACGAAAGCAAGAACGTTCCTTTGCGCGTTTTTGTGGCCATGCCTTCGTGTGTGCCAGCTGCTCCTGGTTTTGAGGATACGGGAGCCAGCATTGGGCCAGAAGAAGTGCGCGAGGCAATGCAGTGGGAAGAAGTTGTGGGCCTAGGCGAATTAATGAATTTCCCGGGCGTCATCTACGGCGATCAGCTGATGCACACCGAAATAGAGGCCACCCTAACTGCCAACAAGACTATTACCGGTCATTTCTCATTGCCTGACACTGGGCGCGGCCTGGTTGCCTACACAGCGGCTGGTATTCGCTGCGACCACGAGTCGGTGCGCATGGAAGACGCCTTGGCCAAAATGCGTCTCGGCATGTATGCCCAGTTCAGGGAAGGCTCTGCT
>CALNBW010000285.1 GCA_937874815.1 uncultured Bacillota bacterium
TGGCGGTTGAGCGCATCGTGCAAAAAGCTATGAGCAAAGATCAGGCCAGCCGCTACCAGACAGCGGCAGAGCTGGCCAGTGATTTGAGACGTCTGCTGCAAGCAGACGATCAACAGGTTACTTTACAGGGTTTAGTGGGTGAGCTAGAACTGCCAACTCCGGAGGCAACCGAGCTGGAAAAAACGAAGGTAGCGCCCGCTGGCGATGCGGTATTGGCTTTGCCTCCGCCGCCCAAGCCAGAACAGAAGCGCAAGCGCCCCTGGTGGCATTATCTGGTTGCAGGCGGTGCTATTTCCCTGCTGGTGGCTGCCCTAGTTCTATTCTGGTGGTTCCGACCAGGGGCTGTGGTGGAAGTACCAAATGTTATAGGTCTTCCCCTTTCTGAAGCTCAGGCCACTCTCCGCAGTTACAACCTAGGCTTTAGTGTGGGCCCTGAGCTATTTAGTGATGCTGACCCCAATGTGGTTCTCGACCAGGATATTCCAGAAGGCCGCAAGGTACGTTCAGGCCGGATTATTACCCTGACTATCAGCAAAGGGCCAGAATATGCTGACGTACCTAACGTAGTGGGTAAGTCGCTCCGGGAAGCCCGGATTGAGCTGCAAAACGCAGGTTTTGAAATTGCCGAACCCATCAATCGGGTTTATTCCAACCAGCCGGTGGACGAGGTTGTCGGGCAAAACCCGACGGGTAACACTCGCCTCAAACGTTCCACCCAAATTATCATTACTGTCAGCCAGGGGCCGGAGCCGCAGCCTTTTGCTCTGCCCAGCCTTCAGGGTCTAACAGCGGAGGCTGCTCAGCAGCGCCTCAGCGAACTTAAGCTGACTTTAGGTGACATCGGTGGCCCGATGGATGGAGTAGTTGCCCAGACACCTACGGCTGGTACGCAGGTTGAGCCAGGACAGACCATAGGGCTGCAGTTTGGCCCGCGGGAAGTGGCTGCACTAGTCTCTTATACTGTGCCAGAAGATAGTGGGAGTAATAATCATCAGATAGAGATTTTTTGTGAGGATGTAAATGGTACAGAACTTGTCTATTCACGGCGGCATCGGCGCGGAGAAACTGTGGAGCGTAGCGTTACTGGAGCCGGCTTCTTACGTGTGATCATTAAAGATGAAGGGCTAGTTGTGAAGGAAGAGGTGTATCCGTAATCAAAGGTATTGTCACCAAGATATTAGCCGGTTACTACTTCGTACAGACTGATGCCGGCCTGGTTACTTGTCGCGCTCGGGGCCGTTTGCGGCAAGAAGAGGTTAAGCCTATTGTCGGCGACCGGGTGCTCTGTGAGTTATTGACGCCCGATACAGGAGTATTGACAGAGATTTTGCCTCGCCGGAACTTCCTAGAGCGGCCGTTAGTAGCCAATGTGGACCAGGTTTTGGTCATGGGTGCGGCCGCTCAGCCCACTCCAAACTTGGTGCTGATCGATCGGCTCTTGGTAACAGCCGAATACCTAGGACTGCTAGCAATCGTGGGCATCAACAAGGCCGATTTAGCAGCCAGCGCTACCGGACAGGCCCTGCAACAGCTTTACCAGGGCATTGGTTATCCTGCTTTCTTCTTTAGCCTGCAAGCAGCGGATGGCTTAGCTGCACTCAAACAGCATTTGGCCGGTCATGTAACTGTTTTAGCCGGCCAATCGGGTGTAGGAAAATCGAGTTTGCTCAACGCGCTTTCCACTCGGCAAGTGGCAGAAACAGGGGATATTAGTCAACGGGGTGGTGCCGGGCGCCACACCACCAAACATGTAGAATTATTGCCCCTGCCGGAAACCATTAGTGGTTTTATGGTGGACACGCCCGGATTTAGTCGCCTGCAGTTACCAGAGGGGTTGCCAGCAGCAGAACTAAATCACTATTTTCCGGAGATGCGCCAACATAGCGATTGCCGTTTCGGTAATAGTTGTGTCCACTTGCAGGAACCCGATTGTGGGGTTAAGGCTGCTTTGGCGGCGGGCCTCATTGCTCAGTCGCGTTATGATAGTTATCAGCAGCTATATGCGGAGCTGTGGGAAAATGAAAGGCGGTATTAGTCATGCTAGAAATCGCTCCCTCTTTATTAGCAGCCAATTGGCTTGATTTGCGAGGTTCGATTGACCTTGCTGAGGCTGCTGGTGCAGATTGGCTACACGTAGACATAATGGATGGCCACTTTGTACCCAATCTCTCCATGGGGCCAGATGTAGCGAAAGCAGTGGCCCAGGCAAGTCATTTACCAGTGGAAGTTCACCTCATGATTGAGCAGCCGGAGTTGCACTTAGATAGTTTTCTGGCCGCCAAGCCGCGGGCCATCAGCGTACATGCCGAAAGCAGCTATCATTTACATCGTCTGGTGCAGCGTATTCAAGCCGGTGGCTGCTTGGCCGGCATGGCTCTTAACCCAGCTACCCCGTGGGAGCATCTGTTGCCTCTACTCCCCGACCTCGACTACGTATTGATTATGACTATTAACCCAGGCTTCGGCGGGCAACCTTTTATTAGCAGTATGTTGCCGAAAATAGCTGCTCTGCGTCAGTATTTGCAGGCAGCTGAATTGGACCTGCCGATTTGGGTTGATGGTGGCGTTAATTTGAGTAATAGAGTGCAGCTGAAAGAGGCTGGGGCCAGCATCCTAGTCACTGGCTCTGCTTTCTTCCGGGCGGAAGATCCCGCTCGCTTCGTGCGTCAGATGAAGGCTGATTGAATTAAGCGTAGGCCGAAAGATTCTTTCTGGGCTTAGTCATGTGGACAAAACCTCTAGCCGTATACTAGATTGAGGGGGGTGGCAAACATGCGCCGACCTCTAATATCTAGGCGTAGACGCCGGGGCGACGGTAATCTGCTTATCGGTGGGCTACTGGTGTTAGGCGGTGTGCTCATTCTGCTGAGAATGCTACCTCCCTGGGCTCTGTGGGGGACAGTAGCGCTGCTTTGCATTGTGTACGGCCTATCGCTGTTGTTCAGTTAACCTGCTGCCAGCTGTCGCCGTTGGCGTCCTGGAAAGAGGGGGGGCTGGGTTATTGCGATTTTATGTGTTTAAGGTTCCCCGGCTGCTGCGAGGCATTATACGGCTCTTTGTTCGTAACAAGTGAGTAGCAGAAAAGCACTGGCATTCCAGTGCTTTTGGCCTGTTACCCTAGATTAGATTGCACGCGTGATTTTACCTGAGCGAATGCAGGTTGTGCACACGTTCTTGCGGACATTGGTACCATTAAGGTTAATGCGGATGCGTTGAATATTGGGCAACCAAACCCTTTTCACCCTATTATCGGATTTACTGATTCTATGACCAACGGAGCGGGACTTTCCGCATATATCGCACCTAGAACTCATGAGCGCACCTCCTCTTTTTACCCTGCTATTGTAACACGCGCTAGAGATGCTGACAAGCGTTTCTGACGGGACGGCCTTGTGCCTACGGTAGCTTGCGTGAAACTTGGCGTCTCTTTGCTTAGCTATGCTATAATAGGGAGACTTATATTTCAGATGCATGCTGGGTACTCTCATGCAAATAAGCCATAGGGGGGTTATAGATGAGCCAGGTCACTGTTACTGAGTTTGGTCAGATTATAGTCGCGGATGATGCCATAGCGACTATTGCCGGTGCTGCAGCGCTTGAGAGTTATGGTTTAGTAGGGATGTGCTCTCGTAGTCGCCTCAAGGACAACTTTGTCGAGTTGTTAGGCAAAGAGAATCTTGCGCGAGGTGTCGAGATAACCCTCAACAATGACAAGATCGTCGTCGACTTATATATTATCGTAAGTTACGGCACAAAAATATCTGAAGTAGCGCAGAATGTGATGGAAACCGTGAAATATGCGGTAGAACACCAAATAGGCTTGCAGGTTGAGAAGGTAAACGTCAACGTGCAGGGAGTGCGCGTCAGTCAGGTCAAGTAGGGAGGGTCTCAAGGCCTATGCAGAAAATACAGGCTGATTTATTCAAGCAGATGCTTCTTATGGGCGCGCACAATCTGGAAAGGAATCGCGCCGCTGTCGATGCTCTGAATGTTTTCCCTGTACCGGATGGAGATACAGGCACTAATATGAACCTGACCTTGCAGGCAGTCGTGAAGGCAATAACTCAGGTAACTGAACCGCATGTAGGAAAGCTAGCGGCAGCCAGCGCTACCGGTTCGTTGATGGGGGCGCGAGGTAACTCCGGTGTTATCCTCTCGCAGCTCTTCCGTGGTTTTGGACGCCATTTGCAGGATATGCCCGAGATTACGGCGCTTGATTTAGTGCAAGCGCTTGTTGTTGGCACTGAGACGGTTTACAAGGCAGTGCGTAAACCAGTTGAGGGTACGATATTAACGGTAATGCGCGAATCCTCCCAGGCTGCTACCAAGGCGGCCACCAAGCAAAACGAGTTGGTGCCTACATTGCGGGTGCTGGTAGAGCAGGCCGAGGCCACCTTAGCCAAGACCCCCCAGATGTTGCCCGTACTGAAGCAGGCAGGCGTGGTGGATGCCGGGGGGCAAGGGCTGCTCTGCATTTTCAAGGGCTGGTTGGCAGCTGCTCAGGGTGAAGCGATTGCAGAGCTCATTCCTGCACCAGCCGCTGAACCAGCATTAGTTGCTGAACCTACACTGGCTAGCGCTGAAGAAATTGAGTTTGGCTATTGTACCGAGTTTCTGATTCTAGCCCCGAGTGTGGGAGAAGACGCGTTGCACGCCGAGCTGGAACCCTTAGGGGATTCTTTGTTAGTTGTTGGCGACGCTAACTTGCTGAAAATACACGTGCACACCAATAACCCGGGGCAAGCTTTGCAAATTGGCCTCGCTTATGGTCAGCTTAGCGGCATTAAGGTAGAGAATATGCGAGAGCAGCATACAGCTTTGTATCACGCTAATGCGCCCGAACCCGCCGCACCGCCCAAACCAGTTGGTGTAATCGCTGTAGCCGTTGGTGCTGGCATGGCAGAGGTTTTTACTAGTCTAGGCGTGGATGCCATTGTGACCGGTGGGCAGACGATGAACCCCAGCACTGAGGATTTGGCCAAGGCTGCCAGTGCAGTGGCAGCTGACCAGATTATTATCCTGCCCAATAACAAGAACATCATCATGGCAGCGGAGCAAGTGGCCGAAGTTATTGATAAGCCGGTGCATGTTATCCCCACCCGCAGCCTGCCGCAAGGACTGAGCGCGCTAATGTCTTATAGCGATGATCCTAATGATCTAGAAGCTATGATTGCTAGCATGACTAGGAATATGCGCCAAGTTAAAAGTGGGCAGGTCACAGTTGCTGTGCGCGATCATAATGGTAACGCCGGCATGATTAAGGAAGGCGACTACATCGGCATTTTGGAGAGCGACATTGTCGTCTTTGGTGCTGAGCTAGAACAGGTTGCTTACGACTTAGCTGCTTCCATGGTTGATGACGAGTCGGGCCTGTTGAGTATCTTCTATGGAGAAGACGTTACCCTAGAAGTGGCTCAATCCGTGGCGGATCGATTGGCGGCTGCCTTCCCAGATCTAGAGCTAGAGGTGCGCTCTGGTGGGCAACCAATTTATCATTTTGTAATAGCTATAGAGTAACTTGTCGGGGCGCTCCGCGGAGGTGCGCCCTTTTTGTGTTTACATGCCTTTGGGCAAAAAAAGCTGGTGGCTAGGCCACCAGTTGGGAGAGGAGAAACCGGAGGAAGAGCTTATGGGGAAATGTTGTTGCTTCCATCCCTATTATGGCTGACTTCACAGCTATCTATACCTGGCTAGCAAAAGTTTTGGCAGATTGATTCGGGCAGTGTACAATGGTTGATGGTGATGTCGATGAGAGTAATTGCTGGTAAAGCTAAGGGCCGTAAATTAAGAGCGCCAGCGGGCGATAGCGTCCGTCCCACCAGCGATAAGGTCAAAGGTGCTGTTTTTAGTGTTCTGGCCCAGTATGGCCCGATAAATAGCTTTCTCGACCTGTTTGCCGGCAGCGGAGCTATGGGCATTGAGGCTTGGAGCCGCGGCGCAACGCAGGTAGTGTTCGTAGAAAAAGATCGTAAGGCCTACCAGTGTTTGCAGGGCAACCTGCAGACGGTAGGTTTTGCGGAGGCGGTGCTGCTGCCTCTAGACTGGCAGAGGGCGCTGCGGCAACTGGCAGGTACGCAGTTTGCCGTAATCTATGCAGACCCTCCTTATACTGCTGCATTATACCCGTCTATTGTGTCGTCAGTTAAGGAACAGGGTGTGCTCGGCCCGCGGGGGCTACTTTGCTTAGAGCATCCGAAACGGATACAGTTGCAGCTAGGTGATGACTGGAACTTGTTAAAAACCAAGCACTATGGGGAAACTGCGGTGACGTATTTAACGTCCAGCGCTGCGCAGTTGAACTAAGGGAGGCGGAAACATGGCTAAAGCAGTCTATCCGGGCAGTTTTGACCCGATTACTTATGGCCATCTGGATGTAATTGAACGGGCGGCAGCTGTTTTTGATGAAGTCAATGTGGCTGTGGTGGTTAATCCCAACAAAAGCCCGCTTTTCTCGCTAGCCGAGCGGGTGGAGTTGATTGAGGCTTGCACCAAGCACTTGCCAAATGTCACGATCACTCAATTTGAAGGCCTGCTAGTTAAGTACGTGGCAGAGCAAGGTGCCCAAGTGATCATCAAGGGGTTACGGGCTATTTCAGACTTTGAGTATGAGTTTCAAATGGCCCTCATGAATAGGAAACAGAATCCAAATATCGAGACATTGTTCATGATGACTAGTAGCAAGTATTCGTACCTTAGCTCCAGCATGGCTAAGGAGGTTTTGCGCCTAGGCGGTTGTGTGCGCGATTTGGTGCCTCCTTTGGTCGAAGCACGGATGCGGCAGGCAATTAAGGGCGACGACGCCAAATAGCAAAACGTAGGCTAACCAGGGTATGGTAGACGATGGACATGGCTAGAATTGTTCCTAATAGTAGCCCAGCCCGCAGGCTAACATAGCCCATCCGTTGCCACCAGGCGACCAGGCTTGTTGCCGATTGGGTTTGCAAGAATACAGGTACTGTAATCAGTGATGCGGTTGGTGACATGAAGGGCCACAGGAAGAAAGTTATTACACCGGCAACTACCGCTTGCAGCACGCGGGCGAGGAGATATGGCCCTAGGCGGATATCGGTGTCATTGATGATGGCTGCAACCTGCGCATGTACGGAGAAGCCGCTCCAAGCGATGATGGCACTAATTAGAATCACCCGATCCATGATCGGTGCCAGCGCCTGGCTAGCTACATTGCAGCCCATGGTGATCTCAAAGATGCCGCTGACAAAGGCATCGCCCAGTGCCGGTGAAAGGCCACAGATTGCTAGCAGACCTTTAATGCCGGTCCCGATGAGGCCCACGAGGCCAGTAACTGTAGCCATGCGCATGATTACGGAAAACAGGATGATAAAGCCGCCTACCAGAAGCAGGGAATTGACCGAGCTTTTGACGGCATCACCTAATAGTTGCCCTAAGGGCCTGCCGTCGCGTCTGCGTGCCCGGTATAGCTCTCTTAGGGCCCGTACCAAGACATTGCCGCGGGGCTCGCCAATCTGTTCACTAGCTGGTTCGTGACGCTTATAGAAACGCAAGCCGATACCGACCAATATGCTGGAAAGGTAATGGGCAGCAGCGATGATTACGCCTAGCTTGGCGTTGCCCAGCATCCCTACTGCCACTGCTCCAATCATAAACAGGGGGTCGGCTGTATTACAGAAGGACAGCAACCGCTCCGCCTCCACTTGATTGCAGAGGTTTTCCTGGCGCAGGCGGCGGGTGAGAATTGCTCCGATGGGGTAGCCGGAGGCCAGCCCCATGGCCATAACGAATGAACCGGTGCCAGGTACGTTGAATAGGGGGCGCATTAGCGGTTCTAAAATGACACCCATGAAATTAACAACACCAAGCCCCATCAGTAGTTCGGAGCCGATGAAGAAGGGGAGTAAGGCGGGGAACACAATCTCCCACCATACTTTTAGCCCTTCTAGGGCGGAGGCAAAAGCGGCATCGGGTGCCCCGATCATACTGATAGCTAGGGCAACACCGGCCGCTGCTAAGAAGAATGTGCCAAAATAGCGGCGAAAAAGCCTGTGGCGCGCCAGCAAAATCCATCCAGCGCTGACAACCAGAAGAATCGCTATTATCCCTTGCATCTGGCTAACCTCCCCGTGCGTGCGAGTAAGCACCACTTCACTTATTTATATGAGGGCCAGAGGGAACTATGACAAGCCTCAGCTGGTTACTGGCGGGTGGGTATAATCGAGGCCACTTTGGCTTCCCTTGCGCCAAGCTAGGGTATGGATATCGGTCGCTTGCACATCTAGTTGAAGGCACTCTGCCAGCCGCTTATTAGCTGCCGGAGCTGTGGCAGCGGAGTAAATAACCGGCAGTTGGCTGGTTTTGAGCAGACCGCGTATGGCGGATGAGGCGGTGTTTAGCGCCAGCACCCGCAAATAGGGTGGTGGTAGGTCCACATCGATTCTTTCTAGCCGGGCTAGATTAAGGCCCAGCAGTATATAGGTAGCCAAGCGCTGCACCCGGGTTAGCGGGAAACGGCGGGTTTTTGCTTGGCGCAGGAGCTCGTCCCAATTGTTGGTGCGGCGGGCGGCCAGCCAGAGTCGCTCTCCCAACCCTTCACTGGCCTCTGGCCACTGATCCAGGTCCGCTCGGCTTTGGCTGCGCAGCCGATAAACCAGGTAGGGGGCCAGCTGTTGCCAGCTGACCGGCCCCTGCCCCTTTTGCAGATGCTCCTGCAGCAGGGCTGCCGCTGCTGCCGGCATACCTTGCACTGCCTGGTTTGCCAGGATCTGCTGCCGGATAGCCGTAGCAGAAGGCAGGGCCTGAGCAGGGTCGGGGCTATGATAAGCGCCCAGGCGCTTGATGGTGTGGGCCCTCAGCGGTAACCCATATTGTTTGATGGCCTGCAAGTATTTGATGGCCAGGGTGTTATTCGGTTGCTGAAATAGCCCAGGATCTAGCTGTGGTAGAACTGCTGCTAATGCCAGGCCTTGGGCAGCCGCAAAGGACTGCCCCTGATTCAGGGCAGCATGCAATGCCTGCCGGTAGGCAGGCGGCTCTTCCAGCTGGAGAGCGGCTATTGCTTCTAGGGTAGAAAGCTGGCCTAGCTCACTGCCGAAGCAGATATCTGTGGCTCCGGCTGCTGCCAAGAGGCGCACAGCCCCCGCTGCAAAATTGGGGGCGCTCTGAGTGGCCCAGGCCACCGGCAGTTCCAGCACTAAATCAACCCCTGCAGCCAGTGCCATTTGGGCCCGGGCCCATTTGTCAATGATGGCCGGTTCGCCCCGCTGCGTAAATGAGCCACTCATTACCGCTATAGTGGCGGCAGGCTCCATTATTTGCTTAGCTTGCTGTAGATGGTATAGATGACCTAAGTGGAAGGGGTTGTATTCAACAACCAAGCCTAGAATCTTCATGCGTAGCCAGCCCCCTTGTCCTGTTTCAGAGATAGGATATATAATACAGGGTAGTTTGCCAAGTCGCAAAGTCCATACGAGGAGGATATCAAGTGAAAGTTTTAGTGATCAACTGTGGCAGCTCTTCTCTCAAGTACCAAGTGTTTGATATGCAAACCGAAACGGTACTGGCTAAAGGAAACGTAGAACGCATCGGTATCGATGGCGCGTTTCTGAAATACCGTCGGGGCGACGAAGATACCATTACAGTAGAAGCTGAAATTCCTAACCATGAGGTAGCAATTCAGCTAGTCTTTGCCGCTCTAACTAATGAATCCTACGGGGTGCTGAAGAGCGCTGCTGAAATTGAGGCAGTTGGCCATCGCGTTGTTCATGCTGGCGAAAAATATGCTAGCTCCGTCGTGATTGACGACGACGTTATGGCCGCTTTACGCGAGTGTATTGAACTGGCACCACTACATAACCCGCCCAACATCGTGGGGATTGAGGCTGCCCAGAAGCTGATGCCTAATGTAAAACATGTCGCCGTTTTTGATACGGCGTTCCACCAAACAATGCCCGACTACGCTTACATGTATGCCCTTCCCTATGAGCTCTACGAGCAGTATCGCGTGCGCCGTTATGGCTTCCATGGCACTTCGCATAAGTATGTGGCGGAGCGTGCTGCCGCTATTTTGGGGCGTCCCCTTTCCGAGCTGAAGATTATCACTTGCCATCTAGGCAATGGAGCTAGTGTGACCGCTGTCAACTGCGGTAAATCCGTTGATACCAGCATGGGCTTTACGCCTTTAGAGGGGCTGATCATGGGCACCCGCAGTGGCGATGTTGACCCAGCGGTTATTACTTTCATTCAAGATAAAGAAGGCCTGGCGAGCGAGCAGGTGAACAATCTGCTGAACAAGCAGTCCGGCGTATTTGGTGTTTCGGGCGTCAGCAGTGACTTCCGATCACTAGAAGAAGCCAGCGAAGCCGGCAACAAACGGGCGGCCCTGGCCATGGAGATGTTTGCCTATCGTGTGCGCAAGTATATCGGCGCCTATGCAGCCGCTATGGGTGGCGTTGATGCTATCGTCTTTACAGCTGGCCTGGGCGAAAACTCGCCTTCCATGCGCCAAAATATCTGCGCTGGGCTGGAGTTTTTAGGCGTCAAGCCGGATGCTGAGAAAAACAACGCGCGCGGCAAAGAGGTCGATTTTAGTGCCAACGGTGCTAAAGTCCATACTTTGTTAGTACCTACCAACGAGGAGCTAATGATCGCTCGCGACACCGTAGCTTTAGTACAAGGCTAGTGGAGTTGCTTTGATTGACAAGGTTTGTTGCCCCACAGTATAATGGGGAGGTGATTTTCCCATGAAGCTATTGCTTAGTGATTGGCGAGTTGCTGACGATTTGCAGCAGACGCTGGCAGTCTCCGAGTTATGGCCTAGTCTTAATTGGCAAGGTCAGCAGATTCAGTTCAAAGGCCCGGTCCAGCTTTCCTTACAGATAACCGGCCAGCAAAAGTCTCTGCTCCTGCGTGGGGAAATTGCAGCCAATTTGGAGCTGGCCTGCAGCCGTTGTGCTGAAGATTTCTTGCTGCCAATGCGTTGTGTGGTGGACGAAACCATTTCCCTCGCCGACGAGGATGAGCAAGAAATGCTTGTGGATCGAGCGCAGGATGAGCTGGATCTGAGTGAGCTAGGTTTGCAGGTGCTGCTGGAGAACTTGCCGTTGCAGCCTCTTTGCAGGCCCGACTGCCGTGGGCTATGTTCCCTGTGTGGGCAGAACTTGAATCGCGGTAACTGCGATTGTGAAACGGACCCGATTGATCCTCGCTTAGCAATACTCGGCCAGTTATTCAGGCAAGATGACCAATCAAAAAAAGAGGGTTAGCCCTTTTTTGTAGTTTTTCTGAGCTTTCCGGAGGAGGTGTAACAATGGCAGTACCTAAACAAAAACTCTCTAAGAGCCGTCGCGACCGACGTCGCGCCGCTAACCTGTCGCTTCGCGCTAAGGGTTTGGTTGAATGCCCCCAGTGTCATGAAGCTAGGTTACCACATCGCGCATGTCCGCATTGCGGCTATTACAAGAACCGTGCGGTTATAGCTGTTGATTAACAGGCAGCAAATGGGCTTGGCGCCTCAGAAGCGCGAGCCCATTTTTTATGCCTTTTTATGTGCACAATCTTGCGCAAACGCCTTGCGATTGGGAGCGGGCTCAATATATACTAGCTGTAATCGATTAGAAAGGGTGGGCGATATGCTACGAATAGCCATCGATGCGATGGGCGGTGACCATTCTCCCGATGAAATTGTGGCCGGTGCAGTGTCAGCATTACAGGCGAATGCTCGTTTGTCAGTGCAGTTGGTAGGTCCAGAGCAACCTTTGGAAGCGCTTTTGGCCAGTGTAGCAGCCGATGTCCGGGAGCGGATTGCCATCGTGCCGGCGCTCGAAGTTATTGATAACGATGAAGCCCCGGCTATGGCCGTCCGGCGTAAGAAGGATGCATCGATTGTAGTCGCTACGCGATTGCTTAAAGAAGGAAAAGCCGATGGCTTGCTGACGGCCGGTAGCACGGGGGCATTTATGGCAGCAGGCCTACTGATACTCGGTCGTTTGCCTGGTGTGCAGCGCCCCGCTTTGGCTCCCATTCTGCCCACCGTTGATGGGCAGGGTGTGGTACTACTTGACGTCGGGGCTAATATGGATGCTACGCCGGAGCACTTACAGCAATATGCGGTCATGGGGGCTATTTATGCCGAGCAGGTATTAGGCCGCGCCACCCCCCGGGTGGGGCTGTTGAATGTAGGCAGCGAGCCAGGTAAGGGCAACGAACTAACGAAAGAAGCTTACCAGCTGCTAGCCAAGCAGCCTCTGAATTTCATTGGTAATGTAGAGGCGCGCGATTTGCTAACAGGGCAAGCTGATGTAGTGGTCACTGATGGCTTTGTCGGCAATGTAGTGCTCAAGTTTATGGAGGGCATGGCCCTAAGCCTCTTTGACATGCTCAAGGTAGAGTATACGAGCGACTTGCGCGGCAAATTAGGGGCCGGCCTCCTGCGTCCAGGATTGCGGCGTTTCAAACGTAATCTCGACTACTCCGAATATGGCGGAGCACCTCTTTTGGGAGTTAAGCTCCCCATGATCAAATGCCATGGCAGTTCGCAGCGCAAGGCTATTCATAATGGAATCGGTCAGGCCATAAGTTTCATTGAAAGTCGTGCGGGAGAGGTGATTTCTAATGCTATCACTAAGCCTGTTGAACTAGAGGAGGTAGAGTAGATTGAGTCGTATCGCCTTAGTGACAGACAGCACGTGTGACTTACCGGCTGAACTAATAAAAGAGCACGATATTCATGTCGTTCCCCTTAACGTTATTTTTGGGGATAAGAATTATCGTGATGGAGTCACCATAGAGGCAAACCAATTCTTCGAGATGCTAGCAAACGGGCCCATACACCCGCGTACTTCGCAGCCAGCCCCAGGAGACTTTGCGGTTGTATATAAGCAGCTAAAGGACGAGTACGACCAGATCATCTCCATTCATCTGTCGTCTCTGCTCAGCGGCACTTATCAATCGGCCTTAATGGCTCGCGACCTGTTTGCCGATGCAGACATTACGGTCATTGATAGCTTGTCAGCCTCGCTAGGACTAGGCTGGGTGGTATTGCTAGCGGCGCGAGCGATTGCTGCTGGCAAATCTAAACAAGAGGTTATCGCTGTAGCCAAGCGGGCGTCCGCCGAACAGCATGTCTTCTTGACAGTGGAGTCTTTGGAATGGTTACATAAAAATGGGCGCATTGGTAAGGCAGATGCTTTGCTAGGCGGGCTGCTCAGTATCCGCCCTGTGTTACATATTGAAGCAGGAATTGTAGCCCCCTATGGCAAACAAAGAGGTAAGATGGAGAAGGTATTGCAGAGCATGGTTGAAAGCATGACGGAGCTGGTTAGTGTGGAGCAGCCTGTTTATGTCGCTGTTGGGCATGCCACTAGCCCAGAAATGGCCAAATATGTTGCCGAGCTGCTGCAGGACACTTATACTGTTAAAGAGCTGGTAATTGGCTCCGTTGGGCCAGTTATCGGGGTCAACACTGGGCCTGCACAGCGGGTTTTGTAGTGTTGCCTTGTCATGATTAACTGATAGAGGAGGATGAGTTAAGTGTCTGATAAACTATTTTTGCAGGTACGTAAGATGGTTGCCGAGCATCTGAACAAGGATGAGGAGCAAGTGACCATGGAATCATCATTTCGGGATGATCTAGGCGCTGACTCTTTAGATCTGGTGGAGATGATCATGGGTATGGAAGAGATGTTTGACATCGAAATCTCCGAGGCGGAAGCCGAAAACATTCATACTGTCGGCGATGCAGTAGGTTTTATCAAACAGCATCTCAAGTAGGGCACCGCGCCCGGGCCGGATAGGACCCGGCCCCTACAGTTCTTCCAGGGGTTTTGGGGCATTCGTAGGGGCGAGATCCTATCTCGCCCGCTGCCCATTCTTACCACTTAGGAGTGTGTTATCGTTGCCACGTAATCACCAACAGCTACAAAAATTGCTGGAGAAGCTAGGCACACCCGATATTGATCGAGACCTGGTCTGGCAGGCGCTCACGCATTCGTCGTTCGCCAATGAGGAATGCGTTCCTCATAATGAGCGCTTGGAATTCTTAGGAGACGCTGTCCTCGAACTGCTGACCAGCCAATACCTGTATCGGGAATATCCCGACCTACCTGAGGGTGAGCTGACACGGATGCGGGCTAACCTAGTTTGCGAACCCACTCTAGCAGAGATAGCGTTGGAATTGGGGCTAGGCGAACTATTGCTTTTGGGGAAAAGCCAACTAGCAACCGGCGGCAAACAGCGCCCCTCGCTCCTGGCCGATGCGGTGGAGGCCCTGCTGGGAGCCATTTATCTTTGGGGTGGTTTGCCCACGGCCGAGGAAGTTTATTGGCGGCTTTTCCAGCAGCCGCTATTGTTGTTGGAGCGGGGCGAGCTTTGGCACGATTATAAGACCAGGCTGCAAGAGCTAGCGCAAAAGGAGCGCCCCGGGGATGTTCTGGTTTACCAAGTGGTCTCAGAATCAGGGCCCGATCATGACAAGGTATTCTTTGTGGCCTTGAATTGGTCGGGGCGTATCATCGGCAGAGGTAACGGTAGGAGTAAGAAAGAGGCA
This sequence comes from uncultured Bacillota bacterium, assembly GCA_937874815.1. Lineage (GTDB taxonomy): Bacteria > Bacillota > UBA994 > UBA5500 > UBA5500 > UBA5500. Next base: position 14,519 of record CALNBW010000285.1, read on the forward strand.
GAACAGATGGCTGCCAAGGAGGCCCTGAAAAAGTTTTCTAGCGAATAATTGCCCTATCGGTACAACTATTTTCATCCCCAGTCACTTTCAGACAAACGGCGCATATACCTAATACAAAGCCGAAGGTGTGTTTATGGCGCACAAGAGGCGGCTACGTCGCAAAAACTGAAAGGGAGAGGTTGAACGAATGGAAGTCTTAAAAGTCTCTGCTTTATCCCAACCGAAATCTGTTGCTGGGGCATTAGCTGCTGTGTTGCGAGAACGAGGGCTGGCCGAAATCCAAGCAGTTGGTGCTGGGGCCGTTAATCAGGCGGTGAAGGCAATCGCCATTTGCCGTGGTTATGTAGCTCCTAATGGTATTAACCTCATCACCATTCCTGCCTTTGCCGACATTAACATTGATGGGGAAGAAAGAACGGCAATCAAGTTCATTGTTGCTCCTCGATAAACCAACGAAGCCTGCCGCCGTGCAGGCTTTTGTTGTGCTTAAAGGTTTTTCAGGCCAAATAGCCAATATTAAAGTAGTGAATTACTAGCAACGCTCCTTTTGCGTTGCGGGGGAGGAGGGCTGGCGCGTGCACATCAAGCGCTTAGAGATGCGGGGCTTTAAATCCTTTGCAGATAAGACAGAGTTATACCTGGCTGATGGCATTACGGCAGTAGTCGGCCCTAACGGCAGTGGGAAGAGTAACTTGGCCGATGCGATTAAATGGGTGTTGGGCGAGCAAAGCGTGAAGGCCTTGCGCGGGGCTCGGATGGAAGAGCTAATTTTTGCCGGGACTAAAACGCGGCGCGGCTTAGGCTTAGCAGAGGTAAGCCTAGTTTTTAATAACGAGAGTGGTCGTTTTCCCTTGGCCTATAACGAAGTAGCCGTAACCCGGCGACTTTTTAAGTCTGGAGAAAGCGAATATTTTCTTAATCAAACTAAGTGTAGATTGCGGGATATCCAGGATCTTTTCCTAGACACCGGCATCGGCAAGGACGCCTATTCGTTTATCGGGCAAGGCCGCATTGACGAGCTGCTTTCAGCCCGCCCAGAGGATAGACGGGCCATCTTTGAGGAAGTGGCCGGCATTGCCAAATATAAGGCTCGCAAACGGGAAACAGAGAGCAAACTACGAGATGCGGAAGCGGCGCTAACTCGCATTAACGATCTGCTGCATGAGTTAGAAAATGAAAAAGCCCCCCTAGAGATTGAAGCTGCCCGCGCCAAAGAATATTTGCGGTTGGAAGCGGAGCTCAGGGATGTGGAACGCGACTTATTGCTCTATGAGCTGAACATGGCTGAACGGCGGCTAGAACGCGACCAGAAGCAGCAGGCAGATTTGCAGGACCAAAGCCAAGAAAAGCAGGCAGAGCTGCTGCGCACAGAGGCGGCAGAGGAGTCGTTACGGCTGCAGCTAGCCACCCTGCAACAGGACTTGGAGACAAGCAATCAGATCCTTTTAGCCGCTGTCAGGGAACAAGAGCAATTGGTCAGCGAAGAACGGGTGCTGGCTAGTCGGCAGAAAGATAAGCAAACACAAATGCAACTACTGCAAGCTAGGGAGGCCGAGCTGCAACGCAGTGAGCAGGCGTCT